>JAZNFD010000094.1:0-10544 GCA_045588975.1 Acutalibacteraceae bacterium
TTTTATCCATAATTCAGACCTTTCTGTAAATCGCATCTGCAACTCTTGCGCCCTGCACGGCCGCCGCAACATCGTGGACACGGATTATATCCGCACCGCCCGCAATTGCCGCAGTATGCGCCGCAACGGTGCCGCTGTCACGCAGACGGCTGTCCTCAACGCCGCTTGCAGTGCCGATGAATCTTTTTCTGGACCCTGCAAAAAGAAGCGCAACCCCGCTTGTTTTAAGCTTGTCCGCATCACGCAGAATTTCAAGATTATCCTTATAAGCCTTGCTGAAACCGATTCCCGGGTCAAGGCACAGACTGCTTTCGGGCAGACCGCACTCTTTTGCAAGCCTCAGCGAATCGTCAAAAAATCTTCGGATTTCGTTAACAACTCCGTCGGGATATTCCGCCGTAACTCCTGCGCCGCACGGGTTATGGGTAACAACATAGCCTGAACCGTATTTTTTTGCAAGCTCCGCCATATCGGAATTGAAAACCCCGCTGATATCGTTGATTATATCTGCGCCCGTCAGAAGCGCCGCTTCGGCACAAACGGGGTAAAACGTATCAACCGAGACCGCAACCGAAACCGCCCTGCGCACCGCTTCAAGAATCGGCAGAAGCCTTTTCTTTTCTTCCTCGCCCGACAGAATAATTGCATCGGGTCGGGTTGAATTTGCGCCGATGTCAATTATATCCGCGCCCTGCTCCTGCATTCGCAGAGCATGCTCAACCGCCGCCTCGGGTGAATTGTAAAGTCCGCCGTCGGAAAAGGAGTCGGGAGTGCAGTTAAGAATCCCCATAACATAAGTCCGCTTTCCGAGCGGAAATTCATATTTGCCTGCTCTGAACATTTTATCTTCCTCCGGTCAGAAGCGACATCGCCTCTGCCCTCGTTTTTGAATCGCTTCTCATAGTGCCTCTGAGCGCCGAAGTTCTCGTCTGCGCACCCGAAGCTCTGGCGCCACGCATCGTCATGCAAAGATGCTCCGCCTCAACAACAACCGCAACACCCTGAGGATTGAGGTTTTCGTCAAGAAAATCCGCAATCTGCGCAGTCAGCCGTTCCTGAAGCTGAGGTCTTTTTGCAAAGCATTCAACTATTCTTGCAAGCTTTGAAAGACCGATAACCTTGCCGTCTGAGGGGATATATGCGATATGTGCCTTGCCCATAAACGGGATGAGATGATGCTCGCACATCGAATAAAGCGGGATATCACGCACAACAACCATTTCCTCGTTGCCGCTTTCGTTGAAAAGCTTGAGATGCCTTGTTGCATCGTCCTCAAGACCCGAAAAAATCTCCTCATACATTCTCGCGACTCTTGACGGAGTTTCAACAAGACCCTCTCTGTCGGGGTCCTCGCCGATAGCAATAAGAATTTCTCTTACCGCTGCTTCAATTCTCTTTTTATCCATATTTTTAACCCCTTTCAGGAATAAACGTCAGTATGAACTGCTCATCATTCTGCGAGCATTTTATCGAATCCTTGCGGTATCCTTTTTCGGATATGCCCTCCGAAAGCGAAAGAACACGGTAAATTCCTCCGTTTTTAACCAGATCTTCAATTGCATTTTTGTAAACCTTTTTGCTGCTGAAACGAATCTGCGTTACGCAGTTTCTGCCGATATCCTCGGTTATTATTTCTGCTATTCTTTTTTTATGGGAGCTTTTATAATCGTCAAAAAATCTGCCCGTTTTAACAAAATAATTTTCATCCGTTTCGGTGCAGATAAAATTATGTGAAAATTCCGAGTGCGTTTCCGAGAGCATTTTCGTTGTTACATTGAAATATGAATAAGATTTTATTTCTTCGTTATCATCGCCGACGGGGTCATCCCAGGTGCAGTCGAGATAATAGAAATTCCCGTTGATTTTAACCGCATTCCACATATGCAGACTCTCTGTGCCGTCCTCGCTTACAGAAACACCGCTGACAAGAGCGCTTTCGATTCCGACCTCGTCAAACAAAAGCTTCGCCGCTCTGGAATACCCCTCGCAGGCAGCTTTTCCGTTAACAAGCGCTCCGTAAACCGAAGAGCATACAAGATGAGGCTCGCTGAGCTCGTAGGTACAGTTATCGATGATATAATCGTGGATTTCAAGCTCGGTCTGCCATTCATCCTTGGGGTCGGAAAGCGAAGAGATAATCTTTTGCTTCACCTGTTCAATCTCTTCAAGCTGAGCAATATATTCCTCCCTCGTTATGATATATTCGGGCGCGCAATAAGTTTTGAGCATCTCCGAAGTGAGGGTGCATTTTCTGCCGAGAAAGAACAAATCGGGGTTATCCATAAGAAGCGCAGAAAAAACTCTGTCGAGCTGTTTTGCATCAATTGCGGGCACTTCTATCTGTTCGGGCATATCGTAAATTCCGGATATAATTTCGTTATATGCGTGTTTTTCAATATTATCGAGCTTGCTGTAATATAATTTGTACGGGCTTCCGAATTCCGTTACTTCGACCGCATCGGTGCTGTACCAACCGTACATATCCGAAGAGGTGAGCGCAATATATCCGACGGTCAATGTAGCCGCAATGCAAGCTACCGTCAGCACAGCGCTGAGCAAAAACGAAACAGTTTTTTTCATATTATTCTCTCATTTCTTCGTAAGAATCAACAATGACCTTCTTCTTGATTCCGCTTTGCATAAACGCTTTTATGCCTTCCTCCGATGCTGAATAATCAACTATCGAAAGATCTGTTTTGACCGTGTTTGAAAGCTTTGAGAAATATTTTTCTCTTTTTTCTGTGTTTGCGGGTCTGAAAATTCCGTCAAGCATCTCCATAAGGACTGTTGCCTGAAGATTTTCACCTCTTGCGCCGAGAGTGCCGAGATAGCGCAGATATTTGAAAAGACTGTCCGCCTTGAGATTCTGCTTCCCTTTGACAAGGATAACGGTGAATTCGCTGCATCTGTGTTCAATCTGCTCGGGCACGGTTACGGTTGCTCCGCCGAGATAATTTATCATCGCCTTGAAGCTCTGCTCGTTTGACCCTATGTAGCCGTCAATCACGATTCCCGTATGCTCCCCGAGCTTTTTGACTGCTTCTTTTTCTCCCGATTTCGCGAGCACCTTTTCAAGCGTTTCCGTGCCGTCCGAAAGAAGAGTGTCGGGAGAAAGAGTGCAGACAGTCACCTTTGCTTCGGGCAGTCTGAAATTGACAAGCCACGCAAAGCGAAGCTCTTTGCTGCCCGAATCGGCACACCAGAAGAAATAGGTTTTATCCGCTTTCTCCTGCCACACCGTTGACTGCTCCGAAACAGGCTCCGTTTCCGCCACGGAATCCCCGCCCATTGCCGTTTTAACATCGAAATCGTACTTGCTGAGAATGGCAAGGCACGAGATAAAAAGTATCGCCAGAACACTGACGGCAAAAATCACCGAGAATTTTCTGAATCCTCTGTCGATGCTCTGTCCGGATGTTCTGAACATAATGTTTTTCGGTTTTTTAGCCATTTATATTAACCTGATTTCTTTATAAGAATTGCCGCAGTTTCTCTGTCAAGATAAAGTTCTCTGCCTCTGACGGTGCCGCCCGTCAGAGCTTCGAATCCTTCCTCGGGAAGAACATAAACTATTGAATGGCTGTTGCGGTTTGCAACGGTCATTATTCTCTCTCCCCTGCCCCGTCTTTCATAAGCAATGCACCCCATCGCCGCCGAAACGGGAACAAATTCACCGTCCGCAAAAGCCCCGTGTTCCTTGCGGAGTCTGCCGAGGAAACGGTAATGCTCAACAAGCTCCGCATCCTCGTTACCCCACGGGTAGCAGCCTCTGTTATAAGGGTCTTCGCCGCCGTCAAGACCCGCTTCGTCGCCGTAATAAATGCAGGGCACGCCCGGAAGAGTGAACTGCATTGACGAAATAAGCCTGAGCAGTCTTTTGCCGTAATCCGCCTGCTCTGCGGTCAGACCGCCTTTGTATCGGTCAAGGTGAGTGCTGTGGTAATTGCCGAGAGTGGCAAGGCGGTTAAGCACACGGCAGGTGTCGTGAGTGCCGATGTGATTCATAAGGCAGTCAACGGCATCCTTGGGATAATTCTCGCAAATCCCGAGAATTTTGTCATTGAAACCCTCCGCCACGCCTCTTACCGCAAAATCAATGAGATAATCGGCAAAGGGATAATTCATAACGCTGTCGAGCTGCGAGCCGAGAAGATAACGTCTTCTGCTGCCGTAGCTGATTTTGTTCGATGCATCTTCCCAGACTTCTCCGAGAATGAACGCATCGGGATTTTCGTCCTTGACGGCTTTTCGCAAAGCATCAAGGAATTTATCGGGCAGCTCATCCGCAACATCGAGCCTCCAGCCGCTTGCGCCCGCTTTCAGCCACTTGCGGAGAATGCCTTTTTCGCCTGCGATATATTCAATATACCCGTCGTTTTCTTCGTCAACCTCGGGAAGAATGTCAACTCCCCACCAGCTTGAATATTCGTCGGGGTATCTGCCGAATTTATACCAGCTGAAATACGGAGATTCCTTGCTGTTATAAGCTCCGATATTTTTATATCTGCCTTTTTTGTTGAAATATATGCTGTCCGCTCCCGTATGGCTGAAAACACCGTCAAGCACAATGCCGATATTCTTTGACTTTGCCGCATTGCACAGGTCGGAAAAATCCTTTACCGTGCCGAGAAGCGAATCAATCTTTTCGTAGTTTGCGGTGTCGTAGCGGTGGTTGGTATGCGCCTCGAAAACGGGGTTGAGATAAATGCAGCCGACACCGAGCGACTCAAGATAACCGAGCTTCTGCTCAATTCCCTTGAAATCTCCGCCGAAAAAATCGTATTTTGTTATTCTGCCGTCGCCGTCAGGCTCCCACAAAGGCTCACCGCCCCAGTCCGAGCGGAGAATTCTGTCCTTGGGCACACCTCTTTTTGTCTTGCCCGAATTGCAGAATCTGTCGGGGAAAACCTGATAGATAACCGAGCCTTTTATCCAGTCGGGAGTTGTGAAATCCTTTGAATAAACGGTGAGCTGAAAATCCGCACCGTCGGGCGAAATTCTGCCCGTCGAATTTTCAAATCCTGTTATTTCTTTTGCTCCGTCAGCACAAATCAGAGCGAAGCGATACCAGTAAATCCCCTCTTTTTCGGGAGTGAACGATGTACGCCACCATTCCTCATTATCGCCCTGCATACCGTCCCAGCACATAGGAATGCGTATGCTTTCTCCGCCGTCAACAGTAACGATGAGAGAGGCGCCCGAGCATCCCAGACTTCTCGGAAGAACAATACGGAAAACCGTTTCTTCTCCCTCTTTGACTGCTCCGAAGGGATATTTGTGATAAGTCAAACGCGAATTATAGGGTATAAATTCCATCTTTTGCTCCTCAGAGATTTACGACAGGAGCTTCCGTTATCTTTATCAGGACATCCGAAAAGAAATATCCGATGCCGATAAGCGCAAGAATTCCTGCGGTGACCAGAATAATCATAGCGATTTTTTTGCTCCTGACCCTCTCTTCATAGGTCGGACCCGAGCCGAAACGGGTCGAAAACTCCGTTATGCTCTTACGCTCCGAGGGTTTGAGCGTTTTTTCTATTTTTCCTGTTTTAGGCATAATTTTTCTTCCTCAGAAAATATTTGAATCCGTGAATCCCGCAAACGCAAGCGAGAGCATCGCAACATAAATAAACATTGCGGGAGTGCCTTTGAATGCTTCGGGGATATCCTCGTTTTCCGCAAGCTTACGCGAGCCGCAGTTGATGAGCGCCGCCGCAAGCACAAACGCCGCGCCCGCACCGATGCCCGAGCCTATGCTGCCTGCGAATGAATATGCCGCAGAGTTATTGATATGCGGAATCGCAAAAACGAGGGTGTTGAGCGCCGCAATGCCGAGCGTTCCGAGAATTTTTGCCGATGAGCCGAAAATCATTCTCAGAATCGCCGCAACGATAGTATAAACAACCGCAAGAATGCCTGCGTATATCGCTGCTCTGACTGCATACGGCATCGTTTCAAGAGGTTTGACCGTTGAGTCGATGACACTGCAAAGAGTACTCGTCACAACCGAGAATCCCGAAATCATCAGCGCAAATTTGCCGAAGATGCCGGGTTTTGTTGAGGCTCTGATAGCTTCGCTCATACCCAGACCCGAGCTGAGCACAAGATTCTGCAGGAAAACCGTGTAAAGGGCGGTTATAAGCAGATCGGTTATTATTCTCATTGCCCATCCCCCTTTGCATCAACATCTATTCCGAGCGACTTGAAGAAATCATCGATTTCTTCCACCGAGCCGAAAGACGGCTTTGGGGGTTCGGGCGGCTGTTCCTCGGGGATTACCTTCGGAATAACCTCGGGAACCTCCTGCGGCTCCTCGGGTTCAGTCCAGAATTCCTCAAAAATTTCAACCTCGGTGACCTCGCCGTTTTCATCAGCGGGTGTTTCTTCGGTCACGGGGATTTCGGTTTCTGAGGATCCTGGATAAAACTTCGCAACAAAAGATTTGAGCGCCGCCGCCATAAATCCGAGAAGAATAAGACAACCGAAGGGGAGCGCCATTCCCTTGAATGTTATCGGAAGATTAACCTGCATTCCGCCGATCGCCGAGTTGCCGAGCAACTCTCTGGCCGTACCGACAATAATAAACACAATTGATGCGCCCGCTCCTGCGGCAGCGGCATCATAGAACGAAAGCCTGACACTGTTTTTTACCGAAAACTGCTCGCAGTGAACGGCAGTCATCGAGTTGACCGCAATAAGGGGAACGTAGATTTTCATTCCGAGGCTCAGATTTATGAGCGAACGTGTTTCGATATACCAGAGAATCGGGCATATTATTGCCGTTCCGATAATAAGATAAAGCGGGACTCTCACCCATCTCGGAATATTTTTAAAAAAAGCACTTGCGATAACGCAGGTAACAATAAGCTCAATGCAAAGCACCGTCGAAAGCATCGCCGCCCTCGCAAGAGTCGTTGATGCGGCGACAACGGGGCAAAGTCCGACAAGCTGAATAAGAACGGGATTATAAATTACCGCGCCTTTTATGAATACGTCTTTGAACGAAATATTATTACTCATTTTCCGCCCGCCCCCTTTCTTCTGAGGCTGACCGAAGATGAAACTGCTTTCACTGTCGATTCAATAACAGGTGACACACCGTTTGCCATAAGCACCGCAAAGCAGACCGTTTCTTCGTACGTGCCGACTCTTCTCATTATCATACACAGTATTCCGCACACAGCGCCGTAAATTACTTTTATTGCGCCGCCTTTCGGAAGCGTCGACACATCGGTGACAAGGAACACCGAGCCGAAAAGCAGGGAGCCTGCCGAAAGCTCGAGAACAATGCTTGTTATGGCGGAAGAATTGATTCTAGGAAAAATTGCCGCAAAAACAGTGCAGGCGGCAATAAATCCTGCCGTTGCAAGAAGCGCACTTCTTCTGCGCACGAAAAGGTAACAGCCGCAGACTATCATAAGTATGCCGCATCCCGTACCCATCGGACCCGAAATGTTGCCCGTCAGAATATCAAAAATATTGCCGATGTTGATATGAACAGCGCTTCCCTCCGAAAGCAAAGATGCAAGCGACTTCGCGCCGAAAAGTTTGTCCCCTGTATTCTGTGCATAGGTGAACACCTGCTCCTTGAAGCAGACACTTGCAATCGCAAAGCCTGCCGCCGCGGGTACAAACGGCGCTTTAAGGGAACTGCCGAAGGGTATTTTTGCCGTCAGCACGCCTGCTGCCGCCGCAATTGCAGGAACATAAAGGGGAACGTTTGCAGGCATCATCACGGCAATCGCCGCACCGATGAAAACATTGCTAGTATCCCTGAGCAAAAAACTTTTTCCGAAAATAAAACTTGCCGCCACATCGCAGATAACCGCACCGAGAACACCCGAAACGATAACCGCCAACGCCCTTGAACCGTAGTACATAAACGAAACTATGCAGGGTGCAAGAAGCATAACGAGGTAATCGCCGAAAATCTGCGAGGCTTTGAGCGTATTCTGTTTTGAGGTTTTGTTTTCCACTGGTAATCACCTCTTTCAGTAATCATACCTGAAATTCCAGTATTTAATCATTGCATATCAATCCGCGAGAACATATTATATTATTACGAATAATTATGTTACGAACTCAAAGGAGGCTGATTATGAAAATCAATTCACCTGCAGAGGATAAAATCATAGTTGACCTGACAAAGCAGGATATGCTTGAGCTTGATATTACATATGAAGCAATGGATTATTCAACAATCGAAACCCGCCGCGTAATATGGACCGTACTCGGAGAAGCGGGGAAATTTCTCGGACGTGAGCTCGACCCGTCACGCAGAATGATTATCGAGGCTTCACCGAAATCCGAAGGCGGATGTACGCTGACCTTTACCATCCTTGACTGCAGAAAAAAATCCGTTTCGCAAAAGCACACACTGAAAAAACACAGCGATAGCCTTGTCTGCGATTTTGAAAATCTTGATGACCTTTTCAGAGCCGCAGAGGAAATCCGCCGCTCGGGAGAAGCTCCGCAAAGCAGTCTTTTTGAGCTCGACAGAGCTTACAGACTGATTCTGAGCCGTTCATCGGAATCGCTCAGCGGCATTCTTTCGGAATTCTGCAAAATCGGAAACTGCAATAAAATGCTGATTGATTTCACGAATGAGCATTGGCGTCTGCTCGCGTCAAACGATGCCGTTGAAAGTCTGCTTAACAGACAAGTTAAGAATTAAAAAGCTTTCTCCGCAAGGCTTCTGAGCTTTGCGATTTCCGCCGATGCATCTTCAGCGCCGAAAACGGCACTTCCCGCAACAAAAACATTTGCGCCTGCAGATGCCGCGGTTTCAATCGTCTTTTCGTTGATACCGCCGTCAACCTGAATATCAATTTCAAGACCTCTGCGTTTCATTTCCGAGCGCAGAGTCTTTATTTTTTCCATTGTTTCGGGCATAAACGACTGACCGCCGAAGCCCGGTTCAACAGTCATCACAAGCACCATCGAGAGCTTATCAAGATAAGGGAAAACCATCTCCGCCGCCGTGTTGGGTTTGATGCTTATGCCCGCTTTACAGCCGCATTCGAGAATCTTATCAACAGTTTCGCCGACGGGCGATGAGCTTTCTGCGTGGAAGGTGATGATATCCGCGCCCGCTTTCTTGAAATCTTCGATATATTTAAGCGGTTCATCAATCATAAGATGAACGTCAAAGATAAGGTTTGTCTTGTTTCTGATGCTTTTGATGACGGGCGCACCGAAGGTGATATTCGGCACAAATCTGCCGTCCATAACATCGAGATGAAGATAGTCTGCGCCGCATTTTTCCATTCTTATGCTTTCAGCACCGAGTGCGGAAAAATCACTTGCAAGCACCGACGGAGAAATTTTTATCATAAGGTTATTCCTCCCCATAATAATTCAAATTATTATATCATTTTTGGGTGTCAAGGTCAACAATTTAGATATAAGTTTATATATAATTAATAATATATTTATTAAATACAAAGTTCAAAGTGCAGAAAGCAAAACGAAGGGTCGCTTCGCTCTGAACTCTGCACGCAAAAAGAAAAACGGACAGCCGAAGCCGTCCGTTAAAAAGCTATGTAAAAATTAAAGGATTTCACCCATCATACCGGGCTTTGCGCCTGCGGCATTTGATTCGTCGGTGTCGATGTGCATTGCAAGAGCAAAGTTGGGGTTAACTCTTACAACAACATCGTCGAAGATAAGGCTTCTGCCGTCGGATTCAACCTTAACGCAGACAATCTGCTTGTCCTCAAGGCCGTACTTCTCTGCGTCTGCGGGAGTTGCATGGATGTGTCTCTTTGCGGAGATAACGCCGCAGTCGATTGTTACTTCACCCTTGGGGCCAACAAGCTTGCATGCGCCTGTTGATGCGATGTCGCCGCTTTCTCTTACGGGAGCAGCAACGCCGATGCTTCTTGCATCTGTGAGTGAAAGCTCAACCTGAGTTGCGGGACGGACGGGTCCGAGAATTGAAACAGCGGGGAAGCTGCCCTTGTCACCGACAACCGCAACTCTTTCTTCGCAAGCGAACTGACCGGGCTGTGAAAGGTCTTTTTTGTGTGTGAGTTCATAACCCTCGCCGAAGAGAACGTCGAGGTCTGCACGGCTGACGTGAACGTGGCGTGCTGAAGTTTCAACAAGAACTTCCTTTTTCATAGTAAATCACCTTTATAAAAATATTTTTTTAACACAATAATGGTGACCGCCGTAAAGACGGTCACCTTTTATTTTTTATGCAATTACCAGTTGATTGTGTAGAGATCGTGTGTGGTGAAGGGGAGAACGATATTATCGCCGAAATTAATTGTCCAGTTTACGAAATATTCAGCATTAACAACGTTACCTGTTGCGGGGTCGATTGTTGCGATAACCTTGCATTCGGGGTAGTTCATTTCAGCTTCGCCACCGAGCAAACCGGCAACGGGACCGGGAACGTTATCGTTGACAACGCCGGGAAGAACAACGTTGAAAGCCTTGGGAGCGTGACCCTGACCGTGCTTAACGCTTGAGCTCTTTGCATCGCTGACAAGAACAAGAGTAACAACGTACTTGCCGTCCTTTTCAACAACGTTTGCTGT
>JAZNFD010000095.1:0-10849 GCA_045588975.1 Acutalibacteraceae bacterium
ATTTCCAGAATCCCGCAGGCGCAACAATGTCGCTCGAAAAGAGAAAGGCGGTTTATGAGCTTGCAAAGAAATACGGAATTATGATTCTTGAGGATAATCCCTACGGCGACCTTCGTGTTTCGGGCGAAAATGTGCCCGCAATCAAGAGCTTCGATGAGGACGGAATTGTTGTTTATTCCGGTTCGTTCTCAAAGATTGTTGCTCCCGGTATCAGAGTCGGCTACGTTCTTGCACCGAAGGCGGTTATCGCAAAGCTGACCGTTGCAAAGCAGACTCAGGATGTTCATACTCCGCTTGTGTCACAGCTTGTGGTTTATAAGTGGCTTACTGAGTGTGATTTTGAAGGACATATCAACAAAACCCGTGAGATTTACAAGCGTAAGCTCAATCTCCTTTGTGACTGTGTTGATGCCGAACTCGGCGATTTTCTTACATATCACAGACCCGAGGGCGGTCTTTTCGTCTGGGCAAAGCTCAATGACGGCATCGATATGCTTGGTTTCGTCAAAAAGGCAAGTGCCGCAGGTGTGTCCGTTGTTCCCGGCAACGCAATGATGGTTGACGGCGACAAAGAATGCAGCTTTATCCGTATGAATTTCTCAACCCCCTCCGATGAAGGAATCGTCAAGGGCGTTAAGATTCTCGGCGAAGTTGCCCGCTCATTATAAGATTAAGGAAGGTGAAAACCTATGGAAAATACAGCTCCCGAAAAAAAGCCGATAGTTTTAAGTATGATTCAGCCCACGTCCGTTCCGACTCTGGGCAACTATCTCGGTGCACTCAAAAACTGGAAGGCGATGAGCGATGATTACAACTGCCTTTATGCCGTTGCAGACCTTCACGCTCTTACCATTCATCCCGAACCCGCAAAGCTCCGTCAGCAGATTCTTGAAATGTATGCAATTCTTCTTTCAATCGGTCTTGATCCCGAAAAGAGCATTGTTTTCATTCAGAGTCAGGTTGCCGCACACGCAGAGCTTGCATGGATTCTGGATTGCTATACCCAGTTCGGCGAAGCATCGAGAATGACTCAGTTCAAAGAGAAATCCCAGAAGCACGCAGATAACGTCAATGTCGGTCTGTTTGCATATCCCGTACTCATGGCGGCGGATATTCTGCTCTATCAGGCAAATTTCGTTCCCATCGGTGCAGACCAGAAACAGCATCTTGAGCTTGCACGTGACGTTGCGACACGCTTCAATTCTCTCAGAGGCAATACCTTTACTCTTCCCGAACCCTTTATCGGCAAGGTCGGCGCAAGAGTTATGAGTCTTCAGGATCCCACTCAGAAGATGTCAAAGAGCGATCCCAATCCCAAGGCTTCGGTTTCGCTTCTTGATACTCCTGATGCAATCCTCAAGAAGTTCAAGTCAGCGGTTACCGACAGCGAAGCTTGTGTCCGTTATGCAGACGGCAAAGACGGGATCAATAACCTTATGGCTATTTATTCATGCTGCACAGGTCTTGATTTTGATGCAATCGAAAAAGAATTCGAGGGCAAGGGTTACGGCGACTTCAAGGTCAAGGTTGCCGAAGCCGTTATCGAAGAGCTTCGTCCCGTGCAGGAAGAATATAAACGCCTTATGGCTGATAAGCAGTATCTTCTCGATACAGCTGCCGCAGGTGCAGAGAAAGCAGCGCGCATTGCAAGCAGAACTCTCACCAAAGCCAAGAAAAAAGTCGGTCTTTTGCTCGGTTAATGAGCAATTTTCGGTGAATTTTTGTTGAATACGACAAATTTGCATAAATATTCAAAAACTACTTGATTTTCTGAATATTCGATGTATAATTAATGCATAAAAATTAAAACGAACGGAGAAATTACCATGAAAGAAATCAAAAAAGTTGTTCTCGCTTATTCAGGCGGTCTTGATACATCAATCATCATTCCCTGGCTCAAAGAAAACTACAACAACTGCGAAGTTATCGCTGTTTCAGGTGACGTAGGTCAGGGCACAGAGCTTGACGGTCTTGAAGAAAAGGCTATCAAGACAGGCGCATCAAAGCTCTACATTGAAAATCTTCAGGATGAATTTGTAAGCGATTACATTTTCCCCACTCTCAAGGCTGGCGCAGTTTATGAGAAGGAATATCTTCTCGGCACATCCTTTGCACGTCCCATCATCGCAAAGAGAATCGTTGAAATCGCTAAGGCTGAAGGCGCAGACGCTATCTGCCACGGCTGCACAGGTAAGGGTAACGACCAGGTAAGATTCGAGCTCACCATCAAGGCTTTCGCTCCCGAAATGCAGATCATTGCTCCCTGGAGAATCTGGGATATCAAGTCACGTGAAGAAGAAATCGAATACGCAGAGGCACACAACATTCCTCTTAAGATAAACAGAGAAACCAACTATTCAAAGGATAAGAATCTCTGGCATCTTTCACACGAAGGTCTCGACCTCGAAGATCCCGCAAACGAGCCTCAGTACAACAAACCCGGTTTCCTCGAGATGGGCGTTTCACCCGAAATGGCTCCGGATGAACCCACTTATATCACAATTCACTTCGAAAAGGGCGTTCCCACAGCTGTTAACGGCAAGGAAATGGGCGGCGTTGAGCTTATTACATATCTTAACGAAGTTGGCGGCAAGAACGGCATAGGTCTCAACGATATCGTTGAAAACCGTCTTGTAGGCATGAAGTCAAGAGGCGTTTACGAGAATCCCGCAGGTTCAATCCTCTTCAAGGCTCACGACATTCTTGAAACACTTTGCCTCGACAGAGATACAATGCACTACAAAGAGATCATCGCTCACAAGTATGCAGAGCTTGTTTACTTCGGTCAGTGGTTCACACCTCTCCGTGAGTCACTTGCAGCATTTGTTGACAAGACTCAGGAAACAGTTACAGGCGATGTCAAGCTCAAGCTTTACAAGGGCAACATCATCAACGCAGGCGTCACTTCACCCTACACCCTTTACAGCGAAGATTTCGCAACATTCGATGCAGACGAAGTTTACGATCAGAAGGATTCGGCAGGCTTCATCAACCTCTTCGGTCTTCCCATCAAGGTAAAGGCAATTCTCGAAGCTGAAAGAAATAAATAAAACATAATAAGAGCCGTCAAAGAGTGGCGGCTCTTTTTCCCGTATAAGGAGGATTAAAAATGAAACTCTGGGCAGGCCGCTTTTCAAAGGAAGCGGATAAAAAAACCAATGATTTCAACTCATCCATTGCAACAGATTCAAGGATGTATTATTTCGATATCGAGGGCAGCATTGCTCACGCAACAATGCTTGCCGCAAAGGGGATTATTTCGCAGGATGACGGTGCGCTGATTTGCTCCGAGCTTGCAAAAATCAGACATGAGATTTCAAGCGGTGAGCTTCTCATCGACCCCAATGCCGAGGATATCCATACCTTCATCGAGCAGACTCTTACCGAAAGAATCGGAAGTGCGGGCAAACGTCTGCACACGGGCAGAAGCCGTAACGATCAGGTTGCGCTTGATGTAAGGCTTTATCTTCGTGACCAATGCGAAGAAACTCTTGTGCTTGTTAAAAAGCTTATAAAAGCACTTGAAGAAAAGGGCGACGAATATGCTGATGCGATTATGCCAGGCTATACTCATCTCCAGAGAGCTCAGCCCATAACCTTCAAGGCTCATCTTACCGCATATACCGAAATGCTTACCCGTGACCTCGGCAGAATCGAGGATGCCGCAAAAAGAATGAATTCATCTCCTCTCGGCAGCGGCGCTCTTGCGGGCACAACCTATCCCATCGACAGAGCGATGACTGCCGAATTTCTTGGCTTCGATTCGTTTACAAAAAGCACTCTTGACGGCGTTGCCGACAGAGACTTCTGCATCGAGCTTGCAAGTGCACTTTCAATCTGTATGGTGCATCTTTCAAGACTCTGTGAAGAAATCATTCTCTGGTGCTCGTGGGAATTCAAGTTTGTTGAGCTTGACGATGCATTTTCAACAGGTTCAAGTATTATGCCGCAGAAAAAGAATCCCGATATCGCTGAGCTTGTAAGAGGCAAGAGCGGCAGAGTTTTCGGCGACCTTATGACACTTCTCACCGTTATGAAGGGTCTGCCCCTTGCGTATAATAAGGATATGCAGGAGGACAAGGATGCGATTTTTGATGCGTTCGATACCGTCAAAATCTGCCTTATCACCCTTGAGCCGATGATTCAGACAATGAAGGCTATTCCCGAAAACATGAGAAAAGCGGCGGCGGGCGGTTTTATCAATGCAACCGACTGCGCTGACTACCTTGTTTCAAAGGGACTTCCTTTCAGAGATGCATATAAAGCAACGGGTGAGCTTGTTGCCCTTTGCATAAGAGAAAACAAAACTCTCGAAACTCTTTCTCTTGAAGAATACCGCGGTGTTTGCGAACTGTTTGACGACGGAGTTTATGATGCGATAAACCTTGAAAACTGCGTCAGACGCAGAGGTATGTAATAAAAAACGGATTGCACAGGAATGTATGTCCTTTGCAATCCGTTTTGTGTTTTATTGTACTTCCGCACCGTGCCCCGTATAGATTGATGCGGTGTTTGTGTATGCGATATCCAGCATTTTAAGATTGATATTATAGAGCATAAATACTCCGTAATCGCCTTCATCGGTGCTTTTTACGAGGTCGCCTGTCATAACCGTGCATCCGTCAACCTCGCTCGTTGAAAGCAATGCCTCACAGCCTGCGGATTCTATGTCATAGAAATATCTTTCAAAATCAACCTGCTCAACTCCGATAAATCCGTTTGAAAATCTGAATTCCCAATGCCATTCGGGCATGCCGAAGCTGCCTTCAAATTTATCGGTTATCTGCTCACCGTTTCCGTCGTGACCGCAGAAAGAGCCGATGCTTTTGCAGTAGCCTTCAAATTTCGGGAAATAATATTCAAGCTCTTCGGGAAAGTTATCAACGCAGTCGGCGATGTCGATATTGAAAATGTATTCACCGGAATCTGTTTTTGTTGAATCGTTGATAATTATTATCTTTTCGCCGTTCTGCCAGAATCCGTGGAATCCGTCCGAATAATATGTGCCGTTTTCTATTTTCTTTATTCCGCCGTTATATCCGAGGGCATTCAATTCATTTGCAAAGCTGAATATTTCCTGCTCGGGGCAGATAAACGTTATTCTGACGAAATCCGAAGTATAAGCAAAAGCAGCTTTTGTGCCCTCACCGCGGACCGCGGAAAAATCGTGAGTGCCTTTCGGAGGAGAGGGGAATTTTTCGGGAAGAAGATCGGTTCCCCATTCGGTTATGGTGTTGTATTTCAGCACTTCGGTTATTGCGTTTGTTTCGTTTGCGGCGGTTTCGCTATCTGTCTGTGTGTCACCGGAACAGGCAGAAAGAAAAATTATAAGCAACGCAAGAAAGATTGCAGAGAATTTTTTCATAAATTATCCTCCATTAAAAATAAGGTGAACGGGATTTACCCATTCACCTTAACATAAAACGAGAAATTTTTCAACTGTTATCCGACAAGATAATATTTTATGAATATGATAAAGTTTTCAAAAATTCCGTTCAAGAGGTTGCTTGCATCAATAAGAGAATCAAAGAACGAGCCGAAAAGGCTTGAAAGAATTTCTCCTGCGGTTTCGTTTTCCATTGCATTGCTGATGTACCAACGGATATCCTCAATGAACGAAACGATTCTGTTTGTGTTTTTTTCAAAAAGAACCTCGCTGTTTTGAACAAAATCATACTCTGTTATTGTGCATTGATATTCTTTGACACAAAATCCCTCAATGTTTATTGAAAGAATCCTGACATCTGTTTCGTTTTCATAGTCATACTTATAATAGCGGTCAGTAATGACATAGTAGCTTCTGCCGTTAGGGAATTCAACGGTTCCCCAATCAGAAAAGATTTCAAAATCTTTTGATGTTGAATCAGTGAAGAATATGGTCAAGGTTTCTTCTTCAATCGGTTCACTCCAGAATCCTCCGAAATAATCAACATATTCCTGAGTGTATTTTTCAGCATTGCTGAGTTCAGCACCTGAAACATAATAATCTACGGGATAAACATTGATTGCAATTTCTTCGGTAACGCCTTCAAACTCAAAGGTGAGAATGTTTTCGCCCGCTGTGATTCCGTCACAGGTGAATGGCAGGTCACAATAGTCAATTGTGACTGATTTGTTTTCTGAAAAGCCGATGATTGCGTCGGTGTAGAGCCAGCCTTCGGTTTCAGCCTCATAAACATCGCCGTTGAGAACATAATCTTTTGTGGTTATGTCGAAATCGGTAACACTTTCGCCGAGATATTCAACAGAAAGTTTAATATCCTTGCTGACAGATGTTGGGAAAACATCAAGTCCGATAACAGTTTCGCCTTCGTTGAGATTATATATGAATTTTTCGGTCAAGGTTGAATTCTCATCTTCAAAATATGACTGTGCAATACAGTCAGCTGAACCATAAGCTTCTCCGTCAATCATCTCATATGGAAATCCTATCCAATTGATCCAACCCATATCAGAGGGAAGTTCATAAGAGAAGAGATAATAGCCGTTCTTTGCGTTGAAAGTGTAGTACTGTGAGCAGTCGTCACCGTCTTCGCAGGCAATTGCGTTTTCTCCTTCGCTAATCTCACCGTAGTATATGTATTCATACGGTTCATTGTATTGATGCCAGGTGAGAGTTTTGTTCTCTGTTGCAAACGCAGTCAGTGTTCCGAACGAAAGAATGAGCGCGAGAATGATTGCAAGAATTGATTTTAATGTTTTTTTCATAGCTTTGTCCTCCCTTTTTATTTTGCAGTATAATTTTACCATACGGGAAACGGATTTGTAAATAGACAGTGCGGAAATAAAATCAGGTTGCACTTTTGTGTTGGAATATGGTATACTCATATCAATTATTTAACAGGAGAAAAATAATGCCCAGAACCATTGAATATACAGTAACTCCAGAGTATGACGGCAGGAAGACCGTGCATTTTCTCAGGGGAGGATGCGGATTCTCAGCAAGAGTTATGAAAAGGGTCAAATACAGCCTTGTCTGCAACGGCAAACCGCTGCGTACAATTGACATTATCAGAGCGGGTGATGTTATCAGCGTAACGCTTCCCGATGACGATTCGTTGCCCGAAGCGCTTCACGCGGAAATCAATATTGTTTATGAGGATGATGATATCCTTGTTGTCAACAAATCACCGTTTATGGCGATGCATCCGACACATAATCATCAGGGTGATACCCTTGCCAATGCCGTAACAGCTTATCTTGCCGAAAAAGGAAAGAATGCTGCTTTCAGAGCTGTCGGCAGACTTGATAAAGGAACTTCGGGGCTTGTTGTGTGTGCACTCAACAAGCTTTCTGCAAGCAAGCTTGCAGGCGGTGTTCAGAAAGAATACTATGCACTTGTGAAAGGTGAGCTTCACGGAGAGGGAAGGGTTGATGTACCTATTTACAGACCCGACCCGATGAAAACTCTGCGTGCGTGTTCATATGAACTGGGGGTTGAGTCAGCGGTCACAAACTGGCGTGCCGAAAAGAATTATAACGGCGCAACTCTTCTCAGTCTTCGCCTTGAAACGGGCAGAACTCATCAGATAAGAGTGCATATGGCTTTTGCGGGTCATCCGCTTGCGGGGGACGATATGTACGGAGATTTTATGACGGATATCGGCCATCAGCTTCTCCATTGCCGCCGATGCTTTTTGACTCATCCCGTGACGGGTGTAAATATGGAGTTTGAAGCAGATTTTTATGAGGATTTTATCCGTGCAACGGAAAGCCTTGAATAAATATACATTTTGGCTTTACATTTTTGGAATATAATGTTATAATAATTGCATCAAAACTAATGGAGGTAATTCCAATGAAAAAATTTGTTAAGATTTTTGCGGTAGTCATGGTTATCGCTCTTACCGCAACAATGCTCTTCGGCTGCGGCGGCAACGAAACATCCGATACCGCAGCAGTAAAGGTTATCGACATCGACCTCACTCAGGAAGAATATGCATTCGGTGTTGACAAAACTCAGCCTGAACTCCTCGATGCAGCAAACGCTTTTATCGCTGAAATCAAAGCTGACGGCACATTCGACGAGATCTGCAACAAGTATTTCGGTGACGGTACTCCTACCGCTGTTAAGTCAGCAGCTCTTGATCCCTCAAAGGATCAGCTCGTTGTTGCAACAAACGCAGCTTTCGAACCCTTCGAGTACACAATGGGCGAAGATTATTACGGCATCGATATGGAAATTGCTGCTCTTCTTGCAGAAAAGCTCGGCAAAGAGCTCGTTATCAGCAATATGGACTTTGATTCTGTTTGCCTTTCGGTTGGTCAGCAGAAGTGCGACATCGCAATGGCAGGTCTTACAATCAAGCCTGACAGAGAAGAATATGTTAACTTCACAGATTCATACTATTCAGCATCACAGAGAATCATCGTTAAGGGTGACGACACAACATTTGATGCTTGCACAGATGCAGCATCAGTTGAAGCAATCCTCAACACATATGATGCATCAACAAAAATCGGCGTTCAGAACGGCACAACAGGTCAGTTCTACGTTGAAGGCGATGAAAGCTGGGGCTTCACAGGCTTTGCAGCAACTTGCGTAGGCTATAAGAACGGCTCACTTGCAGTTCAGGACCTTATCAACGGCGGTGTTAACTATGTTATCATCGACTCCGCTCCCGCTGCCTGCATCACAGAAGCAATCAACGCAGTTCAGTAATCAACATAAAAAATAAATGCAGTAACCTCACCTCAAGGGTGGGGTTACTGTCTGCAAAGGGATTTTGCTTATGAATTTTGAAGCGAAGATAAATAAATTTTTAGAAATTCTCATCGACTACAAAGGCTATGTGAAGGTCATCGAAGGTCTTGAGAACACATTGAAAATAGCGATTCTCGGTCTTGTTATCGGTATCGTAATCGGCACGCTGATTGCAACGGTAAGGGTTATTCCGAAGTATAAGACTCTTCCGAGAGTTCTCAACTCAATCTGCACATTTTATGTCGGATTTTTCAGAGGAACGCCTATGGTTGTTCAGCTTTTGCTGTTCTATTATGTTGCTCTTCCTCTTATGGGAATCAATCTCCCCTCTGTCAGCGTTGCGATCGCGGTTTTCGGACTCAACAGCGGTGCTTACATATCCGAAATTATGCGAAGCGGTATTCAGTCGGTTGACTACGGTCAGACCGAAGGCGGACGCTCGGTCGGTCTGAGCTTTGCAACGACAATGATGAAGATAGTCATTCCGCAGGCTGTCAAGAACATTCTTCCCACCCTCGGCAACGAGTTCATCGTTCTTATCAAAGAAACATCAATCGTTTCGTTTATCGGCGCGGCAGACCTTTATGTTGCGTTCAACTATATCGGCTCCAACAGCTATGAATTTATGGTGCCTTACCTTGCGATGGCAATCATTTATATTGTAATTGTCTGCCTTATCACATTGCTTATCAAATTTATGGAAAGGAGCCTGAAGAAGAGTGATAGACGTAATTGACCTTAAGAAAAGCTTCGGTAAAGTTGATGTTCTTAAAGGCATTGATATCAAAATCAACAAGGGTGACGTTGTTGTTGTCATCGGTCCTTCGGGCTCGGGTAAATCAACTTTCCTGCGTTGCCTCAACTGTATGGAAGACCCGACGGACGGTCAGATTATTTTCAACGGTGTTGATATTGCAGACCCAAAGGTAAATATCAACATTCACCGCCGACGCATCGGTATGGTGTTCCAGCATTTTAATCTGTTCAATAACAAAACCGTTATCCAGAACATTATGCTTTCGCCCGTTCTTTGCGCACTTTCCGACAGAAGAAAGGCGATAATCCGTAACATTTTCTCAAAGAAAAAAGAACCTGTAAGATCAAAGGATGAAATCAAAAAGTCCGAAAAAGAAAACGCAATGAAGCTTCTTGCGAGAATCGGTCTTGAAGACAAGGCGGATGCTTATCCGTCAACGCTTTCGGGCGGTCAGAAGCAGAGAGTTGCGATAGTCCGCTCGCTTGCAATGAATCCCGATGTTATCCTTTTTGACGAACCCACATCCGCACTCGACCCCGAAATGGTCGGCGAAGTTCTTGAGGTTATGAAAGAGCTTGCAAAGTCGGGTATGACAATGGTAATCGTTACCCACGAAATGGGTTTTGCAAAGGAAGTCGGTTCAAGAATCGTGTTCATTGATGAGGGTGTTATCAAGGAGGAAAATAATCCCAAGGACTTCTTTGACAATCCTCAGGACCCCAGACTCAAGGAATTCCTTTCAAAGGTTCTTATATAAGTTAAAAAACGCCTTGGTTGACAAGGCGTTTTTTAAATGATAAAATTTATATCCGTAAGGGCGGTGATCTGATTGAAAGAAAAAGCACTTAATATAATTTCCAGATTCAAATATGAGCTTTCGGTGTTTCTTTTGTTGTGTATACAGGCTTGCATAGATACAAATATTTTTTTGGGTATGGATCCGGGTTATTACGGCTACTATCTTGCCGACTTCACAATGGGCAAAACATCAAGGCTGCTTATCGGCTCTTTTGTCAATCTTTTTACCGACCATCCGACGGTTGATTGGATAAACACATTTGCCGCAGTTCTTCTGATTCTCGTTTATGTTTTTACTGCGGTGCTGATTGGCAGGGTTATAAAATCAACCGACCCGAAGCTCCGACCGTGCATTATTCTTTTTTCGCTCTTTTCCGTTTCGGGTGCATTCGGAGTGTATACATTCTCGAGATTTTTCGGTCTGCTGGATATCTATATGTATCTGTTTACGGTACTTTCGGTTGTTGCCGTCAGAAACAAAATGTTCAGATGGCTGATACCGCTTTTCTGCATCGGCGGAGTGCTTGTAAATTATGTTTACACCATTGCGTATTTTCCGCTTATCGCGGCGGTGCTGCTCTATCTTATTT
>JAZNFD010000096.1:0-2873 GCA_045588975.1 Acutalibacteraceae bacterium
TAAAGCCAATGAAGAAAGTACAGGGGCTTGAAAACGGACTTGACCTGCCGAAACATATGGCTGAGCATATCTATATGTTTTCCGATAAAACAGAAAAAGTAAAATTCAGAGCAAAAAAATATATTATCACCGAAATTATCGACTGGTTCGGAAATGATGTAAAATTCACAGACGAAACAGAAGATGAAGTTACGGCAGAAGTAAAAGTAAGCCGGATGGCAATGAAATTCTGGGCGATGCAGTACGGCGAGCATATCACCGTAACATACCCCGAAAGCCTTGTGAATGATATAAAAAATGCTCTGCAAAAAGCGGCGGAGAAATACGGAAAGTGAGGAAATATGAAAACTGTAATTTTAACAAAAGATGAACTCAATGCTGACTTGTTTCAAGACGTGAAATTTTTTTCCGTTGCCGAAGGCGGTGCTACGGGAATGGCTGGAGAGATTATCTTTCTCAATGGAAACGGGAAAAGCTTTTCTCTGAATTATTTCTTTGGTGATATAACTCCTGATGATATTGTTGAAGTTTTTCCTTTACTTGCAAAATGCAAACTCGGGATATTCGGATATGGAAGAACAGTTCCTGAAGGCTGGAACTATGTCAGTTTGGGACAAGGGAATCATTTGGTTATTTCATCAGATTTATATGATAAATTCAAAGAAAAAACAGCTCATATAAAATACGAACACATACTTTATGAAAAATGGTACGATATAGCAGTTAACATCATAGAAAATAAACAAGGAGATTTGTTATGAAAGAATTTATGGAAAAATTTTATGAAACAAGAGACACATGGCTCGACCTTTTGGATAATGTCAACGCCTATGTTTTCGGCGAGGAAGAACTTGACGAGGATATGTTTGCAGATGCAATGAGAGGTGCTTTTGAAGTCTTTTCAAAAATGTATTCGCTTGAAACCGTAAAAGTTATGGGAAATTCAGAAGCTCTTGGTGCCAACCACCTGATGACTCTCATCGGAACCATGCAGGAATATGCTGCAGACAGATATACCGAAGATTCAGAAAACATTGTTTTCAGAGCATCTCAGCTCGCAACCCGTCTTTTGGTCAACGGAGCTGTAAATGATTTTTTGTGGCACGATGACGGAATTTTGCCTGCTGATGAATTGATTGATTATATCTGGCTTGAACTGGATGACAACTATGTGTATGACATCAACAAAGGCGACTTGTCGGAGTTGATTAAAGTGTTGGAAAATCAATAATATTAACAGATATCGGAAAGTTGACATCATAAAGCATATAAAGAAAGAGGTTTGATAATGGAATCATACAAAAAAAGAATTGATGAATGCAAAGATTTAGAATCTCTTTTTGCAGTATGGCAAGAAGCACATAGAAACGAAAAAAACTATGAATTAACCTTTCCGGGCAAAGGAACTCTTCCGGAAGAATTCCGCAACAACTGGACTGATGACGGATATTTGAGTGATAACAAAGACGATATAGATATTCTTTTTATACTTAAAGAGCCTAATGAACAAGGCTCTATTGATAAAAAAGATGAAAAAGTTTTTGGTCACAAAGAGTTCTGGATAAAAAACAATATAAACAATTTCAAAAGTTCTATATGCAGAAGAGCGTATCTTACAGCCAAAAAAATAATCGGCAATGATTTAACAAAAGAAACTTGGATTTACAAAGCCGCTATTATGAATCTAAATAAGCGCGGTGGATACAAACGAACCGATAACCGCAAAATTACAAATTATGTAAAAACTTATAAAGGTTTTATCACCAAACAAATTGAAATAATCAATCCCAAAATAATTGTTTTTATGTGCGGTGTTGATTATTCAAAGGAATTAATTGATATTCTTAATGTTTCAAAATACGAGGTTTATTGCGCACCTCACCCTGCCGCATGGGGATCAGATGACAATTATCTTGATAAGAGAGAAAAATACCCGATGGCATAACATCTCCCCAAAACAACCCACGCCTCCTGTTACAATGTATTTACAAAATAACGGGAGGTGATTTTTTTGAACAGATGGAAGGTTGTTTGCCAGATTAACAATGTGCATTCCGAACCGATTGTTTCCGCAACGGGTGCTGCAGAAGCGGAAAAGCTCGTGCGAAGTATGTATGCAGGGCAGACTGTCAGAATAATGTATATCGTTAAAGTCTGATATGCACTGAAAAAAGACCATCTCTTTTGGTATTCTTACCTCAAGAGATGGTTATTATTTTTGAAAGGTGATATTTATGAGCGAAAATAACTATACAAAGCGTTTTTCGACACTATGTCGTAACAAGGCGAACGACAGATACAGAATCAGCGAAATTTACAGTATGCACGAAAGAACAGAAACGGAAATCTGCAATGCTATTAAATCAAAAAGCATGTTGCTTTTCCTCGCAGCGCATGAAGTTATAGAATATTGCAAAAATACAAATATTCCCTACGGCAACGGCTTTTCATCAAAATTTCATCTGATCGCATATTATCTCGGAATATCCGAAGTCAATCCTCTGCCGTGCCATTATGAATGCTCATGCGGCAACTTTGAATGGGTAAGACCTAAATCAGCTCGTCTGGGCCTTTGCGAAAAATTTGCAGACGGTTTTGATTTTTTCGATAAAATATGCCCCGAATGCGGAAAAGCAATGCACGGCGACGGTCATAATCTTCCCGAAAGCGAAGATGAAATTCATTCAATCAACATTCCCGTCAAATCGGAATTCAAGGATGAAATAATTGCTCATGTGAAAGAAAAATTCGACGGTTATAGTGTCCGTAATCTGAAACACGTTGACAAAGATAACGTTACTTATGAACTTAAATATTCTCTGTCTGTTATGCCTGCCGGATGTGAATTGCCCGATGATTGCTTTACCGAGCTT
>JAZNFD010000097.1:0-2457 GCA_045588975.1 Acutalibacteraceae bacterium
TTATCCTGAACCTGCCAGCCGTGATACGCCGTGCCGTCAAATGAAATTGTCAAAAGCAAATTACGCATCAGATAACCGCCTCAAAAAAATGATTTAAAACTATAACGCCTGCCGTGACTGCGGCGCAGAAAATGAAAGCAACGATATCTCTTGCTCCGAGTTTCATCTGCTTCATCCTTGTTCTGCCCTCGCCACCCGTGTAACATCGGCAGGTCATCGCAAATGCAAGTTCATAAGCTCTTCTGAACGATGAAACCATAAGCGGAATAAAAATCGGTACAAGAGCCTTTGCACGCTGAACGATTCCGCCCGTTTCAAGGTCTGCGCCTCTCGCCTTCTGCGCATTCATAATTCTGTCGATTTCTTCAATCAGAGTAGGAATGAATCTGAGTGCAAGGGTCATCATCATTGCGAGAGTATGAACCTTGATTTTAAACACCTTGAGCGGTGAAAGAATTCTTTCGAGTCCGTCGGTAAGCATTGTCGGAGTCGTTGTGTAAGTCAGAAGTGAGCTGATAATAACAAGACTTACTATTCTTATCATAGTAAATATTGCCGTGTTGACACCCTTTTCCGTAACGGCAATTTCCCAGAAGCTGAAATAGACCTTTCCGCCCTCGGTGTAAAGCACGTTGAGAACTGCGGTAAAAACAAGAATGATAACTATAGGCTTCAGGCTCTTGAGGATCATTTTTGCAGGCACCCTCGAAAGTGCCGCCGCCGCAACCGCAGTCAGAGCAATGAGACCGAGTGAAAAGAAGCTTTTGCAAAGGAATATAACAACTATAAGCCAGAAAGTTGTTATCAGCTTTGCCCTCGGATCAAGATTATGAAGCACGGATTTTCCGGGATAATACTGACCGATGGTGATGTCTCTTATCATTCTGTACCCCTCCTCTCAATGAGATTGCGGAGTATCGCCGTGCCTTGCTCAACGGTATAAACGTTGGCGGGCACATCAATTCCCTTTGCACGGAGTTTTGAGAAAATCTCTGTTATTTCGGGAACGTTGAGCCCCATTGCACGAAGCTCATCCCCTCTTGAATAAACCTCGTCAACGTTGCCCTGCATTGCAACCGATGAATTATTCATAACGATTATGCGGTCAGCCATTCCTGCAATATCTTCCATACTGTGTGAAACGATAATCACGGTGCTTCCCGTCTGTTTTCTGTATTCTTTTATGAGTTCAACAAGGTCTTTTCTGCCCTTGGGGTCAAGGCCTGCGGCAGGCTCGTCAAAAATAAGAACCTCGGGTTCCATCGACATAACGCCCGCAATTGCAACTCTTCTTTTTTCACCGCCCGAAAGGTCAAACGGAGATTTGTCGAGATGCTCGTGCTTTACGCCGACAAATGCCGCCGCGCGAAGAACTCTCTCCTTGATTTCCGCTTCGGAAAGCTTCATATTCTTCGGGCCGAACGCAATATCTTTGTAAACTGTTTCCTCAAAAAGCTGATATTCGGGATACTGGAAACAAAGACCGACCTTGAAACGTGACTGCCTCAGAGTTTCTTTATCTTTCCAGATATCAACGCCGTCAACGAGAACTTTTCCGCTGTCGGGTTTCAGAAGTCCGTTGAAATGCGAAATAAGCGTGCTCTTACCCGAACCCGTGTGACCGATGATTCCGATAAGCTCACCTTTCTCTATCTGAAGGTTGACGTCATTTATCGCTGCAACCTGCTGAATTGTTCCTTTTGAGTAATAGTGGGTAAGTCCGATTGTTTCAATTGCAAAACTCATACGGCACCTCCCATAAGCCGGCATATTTCGTCAACACATCCGTCAACGTCGAGGACACATTCCTTTATGCCGAGGTTACGGCAAAGCTCGGTTGACTGCGGCACATCGAGTCCGCACGCACGCAATTTTTCAACCTGAGCAAAAACCTCTTTCGGTTTGCCGTCCATAAGAACTTTTCCGCCGTCCATAACAACAACTCTGTCTGCCTGCACGGCTTCGTCCATAAAGTGGGTGACAAGCACAACGGTTATGCCCATCTCTTTGTTAAGACGTTTTACTGTCTGCATGACCTCTTCTCTGCCCTTAGGGTCGAGCATCGCAGTCGGCTCATCAAGCACGATGCATTCCGTCTGCATTGCGATAACTCCCGCAATGGCAACTCTCTGCTTCTGACCGCCCGAAAGCTTATGCGGCTCTCTGTGACGGAAATCGTACATATTGACCGACCTGAGTGCATCGTCAACTCTTCTGCGGATTTCGGAAGGCTCGATTCCGAGATTTTCGGGGCCGAAGGCAACATCATCCTCAACAATGGTTGCAACAATCTGATTATCGGGATTCTGAAAAACCATACCCACAATGCGGCGGATTTCATCAGCTTTTTCTTCGCTGTCGGCAACAATACCTTTAACCGTTACCTTGCCGCTTGTCGGTTCATATATAGCGTTGCAGAGCTTTGCAAGAGTGCTCTTACCCGAGCCGTTATGACCG
>JAZNFD010000098.1:0-2262 GCA_045588975.1 Acutalibacteraceae bacterium
CTTTACAAGCTTGCTTTCGTTTTCATCAGCGGGAAAAACTCTGAGATCAAGAATGTATTTAACGCTGACGCTGTCCTGCAGACTCTTTTCGGCAATTTCACGGTTATTCATCGAAATAACCTGTGCAACGCCCGAGCCGACAACACCGTAGCCCATAATTGCTATTTCCATATTTTTTCACTCCTTGCTACATACGCAGATAGTGTAACATAAATATCGAAAATAATAAAGAGTAAATTCAAAAAAATCTTGCCTTTTTTGAAAAAATTTCATATCTTTTTAATTGCATTGATGTAAGATTTGGTATAATATATTTGTGTAAAGGGAATGAGGTGCATTTTTTATGGACAAGATTGAACTCAGGCGCGGGCGGATAATCAACATCGTTTATCTTGCGATGATTCTCGGGCTCGGCTATCTTTTCGTCAGGTACTGCTTCTGGATGTTTTTCCCGTTTCTGCTTGCCTTCCTGCTTGCAGTCATTGTGCAGAAGCCTGCAAACTTCCTTGTAAGAAAAACAAAAATCAAAAAAGGGATAACCTCCACCATACTTATTCTTTTGCTGTTCCTGATTGCAGGCGGAATAATCTCCCTGCTCGGAATGAAGCTTGTGGACGTTATCAAGGACACCATAGATTTTATTACGGCAAAGCTTACCGACCTGCCGTCTCTGATTGATGATATCAAGTATTGGGTAATAAACACGGCAAGTATCCTTCCCGATAAAATCGAGGCCAAATTCGTTACCTCTGCAGGAAGCTGGTTTGATGCCATAAGGGATAAGAGTGTGACGGAAATTGCCGCAATCATCGCTGACTCGGCATCGGGTGACGAAGGCTTCTCACTTTCTTCAATCACCACACCTCTCAGCGGTCTTTGGAGCACGGCAAAAAGAATTCCGTCCGTTTTCGTTGCAATCATCATCTGCATTCTTTCCTCTTGCTTTATGGCAGCGGATTATGACTGGATTGCAAACTTCATCAAAAATCAGCTTTCGCCCGAGCATAAGCGCAAGCTTTCGATAAGCAAGCGTGTCGTTTTCCAATCTCTCGGCAAGCTTTTCCGCTCTTATGCTCTGATTATCTGCATCACGGGAACGGAAATTTTCATCGGTCTCAATATTCTTTCACTTATAGGTCTTTACAACGGCGGCAACATCATCGTCATATCGGTCATCGTTGCCCTGCTCGATATTCTTCCCGTACTCGGCACGGGTACGTTTATGATTCCGTGGGCAATTTATTCACTCATAACGGGTAAAATCGGACTTGCAATCGGTCTTTTCATCGTCTATGCAATCATCTATGTTGTCCGTCAGGTAATCGAGCCAAAAATCGTCGGCGGTACGGTCGGTCTTCCGCCCTTCATCACTCTTATGGGTATGTACGTCGGCTCGCAGTTATTCGGATTTATCGGTATCTTCCTTGTGCCGATTATGATAATCATCGTAAAGCTTCTCAACGACGAGGGTGTTATCCACCTCTGGAAGCCTGCCGGTGAGGTTGAGGAAAGCCCCGACACTCCGAAGCGCGGCTTGTTGAAGAAGCTGTTAAAAAAATAAGCGGAGGTGTATATTATGGCAAAAATCATTACCGTCAGCCGTGAATTTTCAAGCGGAGGCCGCGAGGTCGGCAAAAGACTTGCGGATGCGCTCGGCTTTGAATATTACGACAGAGAAATTATCGAACAGGTTGCAAAGGAAAGTCAGCTCGACGCAAATTACGTTGAAAATATGCTCAGCGGTAATTTTGCAATCAGCCTTCCTGTCACCTTCGGCAGAACCTTCCTTTACACCGATGTTATCCAGCAGAATATGACAAATCTTCTTGTTGCCGAGCAAAAAATCATCCGCTCCCTTGCACAAAGCGGAAAGGATATGGTTATTGTCGGACGGAGCGCGGACGTTATTCTTGAGGATTATAACCCGCTTAACATTTTCGTTTATGCAGATATGCAATCGAAGGTGGAGCGATGCCGTCAGCGTGCGCCCGAGGAGGAGAAGCTGACCGACAAGGAGCTTATCAAAAAAATCAAGCAGGTCGACGCGGGAAGAAAGAGACAGCGCAGGATTATCACCGACAAGGCGTGGGGCGAAAAAGAAAACTACCACCTTTGCATTAACACAACAGGAATGAACATTAAAGCATTTGTTCCGTCCCTTGCAGAGTTTATAAAAAGCTATTTTAACAACTGAACAAAGAGAAAAGGCACTCTCCGCGGAGAGTGCCTTGATTTTATCTTAAATTATGCGCCAAGGATGAG
>JAZNFD010000099.1:0-8063 GCA_045588975.1 Acutalibacteraceae bacterium
TATGGATCGAGCCGATAATGAAATCATACTCATACCGTTCGAGTGATTTTTCAGTCAGAGCAACATCATAAGTCGGCTGACCCATCTCAATTCCTCTGAGAATTCTGATTTTGTCAGAATAATTATCAATCACACGGCAGATACCTTCATAGCTTGTCTGCTGACGGACTCCGAGATTATGACACTCATAAAAATCAACGTCAAAATGGTCTGTAAAAGCTATTGTTGCAAGCTCATGCTCAACACACGATTCCGTCATTTCTTCGGCAGAATAATTGCCGTCAAACGAGCTTGATGTGTGCATATGAAGGTCAATTCTGTTTTTATAAATCGCCATTGGTATCACCTTATTTTAAAAATTCCTTTATCTTTTCAAGATTCTTTTCGGCAACCGCTCTGCCCATATCATAGACTCTCTGAAGGGCATCGGGGTCACGCTCCGTTCTGCTGATTCCGAGGTCGGTTTCGGGTCTGATAACCAAAACCTCGCCCGCCGCCTCTTTTTTCAGAATATAGTCAATGGTTTCGTTATATTCATTGTGTCTGCCTTGCATCGTTTTTGCAATCTCGGGATAATCCCTGAGCACATACTTCATCAGTTTCGCCGCAGAACTCGGTTTCTTCACAAATCCGAGAGGCTGAGTGAGAATTATGACATTTCTGTCATAGCCGATGCTTTCAAAATACTGAATGGGTACGGAATCCGCAATACCTCCGTCAAGCAGCTTTCTGCCCTTGATTTCAACAATTCTCGAAACAAGCGGCATAGACGCCGATGCTCTGAAATATTCGAGCGCATCCTCCCCTGCTTCATCGGAGTTGACATAAACAGCCTTACCCGTTTCAACATCCGTGCAGACAACATAAAAGTCCATCGGATTGTCAAGGTAAGCCTGAGTATCAAAAATATCAAGCTCGTTGGGGACCGTGTGGTAACAGAATTCCGCGCCGAAAAGGTCGCCCGTTCTGATGAGCGAACGCAGACTGCAGAATCTCGGGTCTTTGGCAAAACGCTTGTTATAGCGGATAACCCTGCCCGCCTGCCTTGATTTGAAATTGCATCCGAATGCCGCACCTGCGGAAACACCGATGGCACCGTCAAACTCTATTCCGTTTTCAAGAAAAACATCAAACACGCCTGCGGTGAACATTCCGCGCATAGCGCCGCCTTCCATTATAAGTCCTGTTTTCATTCCGGTTTAAGCTCCTGCATCGTTACGTCTTCTTTCTCATACTGAGAAACATATTTATCCTGATAATAGTTCTCAAGCGAGGTTTCCATAGTGCCGTCGGGAGCAATGTTCATAACGGTGCAGCCTCTCTGCGTGCCGAGTTTGCTGATACCGACATATGCAAGATAATCCACGCTGTAAGAATATGCAAGGTCAATGCCTTTATAATTGAACGAGAAATTGTTGAGATGGTCGTGACCGCAGAAAACAGAGTCCGTGCTGTTCAGTTCAAGCATGGTTTCAAAGAGCTCGTCTTCATAAATTCCCGGATAAACGACCGGACCGCTTTCGCCCGCCGCACCGTAGTTAAGCTTTACGTTTTCAGTGTCGGCATAACCGTTTGCGGCATATTCATCCCACGCATCCTTATATTCGGTAAGAGGAATGTGAAGGAAAAGGGAGGATTTGGGATTGTGCACAGTCGGATTTTTTTGAGAAAACTGACTGTCGCTTGATTCGATATTCTTCATCTGATTATTTTTCTTATTTGCCTCGACGGTTTCTCTGTACCACTCAACCTGATTTTCGTGAATGTTATCGTATTTCCAGAAAATTCCAAAAATATCGCCGTCAACATAGGAGTGTGAGTCAATGGTGAAAAGTGAACGGGTAATAACACCGCTTGAGTTGACTATGTTGAACACCTGATTGCCGTAGCCGTCAACACCCTCTGCACCCTTGCGCATAAGGCAGTGCGGATACTGCTCATAAAATTCTGTTATGTCGTCACGTCCGTAGTAACTGTAAGCTTCGGTATCGTGGTTGCCGTAGCAGGCAGTCCAATAAACTCCGAGAGTTTCCATAAGCTCCGCAAAAAGCTTTGCGCCCGATTTGTTGTTGAATGTGCCTGCCTGGAAAGGCACGGGATAAGCAATATCACCCGTTGCAATAACGAAATCGGGTTTCTCTGCCTTTATCATCGCCGCAACGGCATTGAGAGCCATTGCATCCTTTTTAATGGACATCCAGCCGCCGCCGAGATGGATATCGGTCAGCTGCATAACCTTGAGTCCGCGGTCCGAACAGATATTCCACACACCGTCGTCAACGTTTTCGAATTTAAGCTCTTCTGTTTCAACTGTCGAAAAGCTGTTTGCCTTTTCAATATTTTTATTAAGTCCGACAACGGTAATAACTGTTGTAATTCCTATAAAAGCAATCAGCACCGCCATAAAACCTGCAAATACTTTCAGAAATATTTTCTTTCTGTTCTTTTTCATCTCTTTCTCCTTTGAAAATCAATGGCGCAGCAATCAAAAGCTGCGCCGCTTGTTTATCTTTTAATTGAAAACATCAATAATTTTGAGAAAAATATACTTGAAGAACGCTGCAATCTGATCGATAACCTCAAACTCATTACCGTGGAGAGTGAATCTTGCATCGAATGCTTCATCGTCACCGTAATATTCTCTGTAAGTGATAACTTCTGTTTCGTAATCGGTTGTACCTTCCTTGATGTCGATGATGCGTACGCCTCTGCCGTCATCGCCGTAGGAGCCGAAGCCTGCACCGGGAGTGTTTACAATGTCAACGCCCTTATACTCAACCTCAAATGTGTTCTTATGGTCGTGACCGAAGAACATTGCAACAACATCGCCCTGATTAACAACAGCATCAAACTGACCGCCGTTGATTGTTGAGGGGCAGGGCATTTCATTGATTTCGCCTGTTCTGAGAACCTCCGGCTTTATTGCATAATATTTTTTTGTGCCGTCGTCTTCTTCAACCTCAACATATTCATAGCCGGCCTTTTCGCTTTCGGGAATCTCAATGATAACATCATAGATTTCGTTAACAATGATATGCTGGAACATCATTGAGGGAACAACCTCGCCGCCGTTCTGAGCCTTGAGCTCGTTTGATGTTTTAACATACCAATCAAGCTGGTCCTGATGAACGTAGTCATAGCCGCCGTTTTCTTCATCGTACATATTGGAGTCGAACATCCAGAGATTGTATGCAATTTTTTCTGCATCCTTTGATGAATAGATGGGAAGGTTATATGTACCGCAGCCGTAAATATCTGCACCTTCGTCAACGATAAGGCAGTTATCATATTTCTGATAAATTGCTGCCTGCTCTTCTTTAGAAACAAGTTCTTCTGCATCGTGGTTACCGAAAACAACCGCAACAGGAATGCCAAGCTTCTCAAAAATTGACATATATCTGTCGATTGCAACTTCAACAAGAAGAAGGTCGATAGCGTGAATTCCGACTGATGAGCCGCCTGCAGAAATATTGTCGCCTGTAAGAACAATAAGGTCGGGCTTCTGCTCGGGAATAACAGCCTTGAAGAAATCTGTTACAATTCCGGGAAGGAACGGTCCGTCCTGAATGTCGGCAATCTGCATAATACGGAATTCGCCGTCGCTGTTAAACTGAAGCTTGTTATCTTCACTCTGTGCAGATGCGCCTGCGGGGATAAGCATTGCAAATGCAAGCACAAAAACAAGCATAACCGAAATAATCTTTTTCACTGAAAATCTCTCCTTTGATGTAGTTTATTATATAAGATTACTTTAACATTATAGCACTCATCGGACTCATCAACAAGAATTAATTTAATTTCGGTGTTGTGCACAAAACAAATTTTGTTTTTTTGGAAGTTATGCATAGGAAAAGTATGGAATAAATCCATTTACAAATAGGGTGCATTTATGATAAAATATTAAAGAATAGGAGATTTTTTATGGATTTTTTAAAGTTTATTCTGGCGGTGATTATGGTGCCGATCAATCTTTTCAACTTCATTTTCGGAGGCTATGCCTACCCTGCCGTCAGCCGTGACGGCGGCTATCTTTTCTGCCATTTTGTCGGTAACGGACCGGGCGAGGAAAGAATCCATTTTGCACTCAGCAAAGACGGCTATAACTTCAGCCCTCTCAACAATAATGAGCCCGTCATTCTTCAGACGAAGGGCAAACAATGCGTGCGCGACCCTTACATTCTCAAAGGCGAAGACGGCTTCTTCTACATAATCGGCACGGATATGAAGTGTGAAGAAGGCTGGACCTCGAATCACGCTCTTGTGACGTGGAAATCAGCGGATCTTGTCAACTGGACCGATGAAACAATAATCGATATCCGTGATTTCGGCGGCGAATTCGCAAACACAACCCGTTCGTGGGCACCTCAGGCAATATGGGATGCCGAAAAGCAGGCATATATGGTCTACTGGGCAAATTCAACGGTTGAAAATGACGTTGCCGCTATGTATTACGCCCACACAACCGATTTCAAAACGATGACCGTGCCTCAGCTTCTTTATGAAAGACCCGGAATCCAGACAATCGACGGCGATATCACTTTCAACGAAGATAACGGTTATTATTATCTCTACTTCAAGCACGATGAGGACCAGACAATAGCTTATGTCAAGTCAGAATCACTCTCGGGTCCTTACGAAGAACCGAGTGTTGTTGTTTCTCTTTCTCCTCACGGAGTTGAGGGCAGCTCAATGTATAAAATCACGGGCACGGATTCGTGGATAATGATAATGGACGAATACGGCACGGGCAACTATTTTATGCAGCAGACGAAAGACATGGAAAATTTCAGACCTGTCAAAACCGATAATTTCAGTTTTGACGGTGTAAGACCCCGTCACGGCTCAGTCGTTGCAATATCGGATGAAGATTGTGACAGACTTATCGAAGCATTCGGAATAACGGAATAAATAATTTGAATTTTGGAGGATAAACAATTATGAAATGTGCAATTTACGGTGCAGGCTCACTCGGCACTGTGCTCGGAGCTTATATGACCAAAAACGGTGTTGACGTTGAGCTCGTCAACCGCAACAAGGCTCACGTTGCCGCACTCAACGAAAAGGGTGCCCACATCACCGGCACTGTTGAAATGACGGTTCCCGTAAAGGCAATCACACCTGACGAAATGAGCGGAAAATACAGCGTTATTTTCCTTATGACAAAGCAGCTTTTCAACAAGGAAGTTGTTACTTTCCTCAAGCCTTTCCTCACCGATGACGGCGTTATCGTAACTCTTCAGAACGGTATTCCCGAGCCGGGAATCGCTGAAATCGTCGGCAAAGAGCATACAATGGGCTGTGCTGTTGAATGGGGTGCAAACCTTGCCGCTCCGGGCGAGTGCGTTCTCACAAGCGAACCCGACAGCCTTTCATACCACATGGGCAAAATGGACGGAATCACCGATGCACAGGTTGCAAGGGTAACAGAGCTTCTCGAAAAAATGTGTCCCGTTCACTTTGAAGAAAACCTCATAGGCACAAGATGGTCAAAGCTTCTCATCAACGCAACATTCTCAGGTCTCGGAACTGTTATGGGCGGCACATTCGGCACCGTTACGGGCGACGCTTTTGCACGTAAAGTTGCAATCCGTTGCATGAAAGAATGCATCGATGTCGGTCATGCGGCAGGTGCTGAGTTCGCACCCGTTCAGGGCAAAAACATCACAAGCCTTTTCTACTATAAAAACGCTTTTAAGCGCAAAATCGGAGAACTTCTCATTCCCGTTGCAATGAAAAAACACGTTGATATCATCCCCTCTATGCTTCAGGACCTTCGCAACGGAAAACCCTGCGAGGTTGATGCAATCAACGGCGTTGTGTGCGAATGGGGCAGAAAATGCGGAATACCCACCCCCATCAATGACAGAATCGTTGAAATAATCAAAAAAGAGCAGTCGGGCGAGCTTAAACTCGAACAGTCAAACATCAAACTGTTTGAAGATTTAATCAAATAAATATTTCCCTTGACAAATATTTCCCGACAGGTTTATACTTATCGGGTAATATTATAATAAAAGGAGGCGAGCACAATGATGAATATGAATTACGTTTTTATGAAAGTGTTGTGCCCGCAGTCTGTATAATAACCGATACCAAAAAGACAAACAGCGCTTTCTTTGACCGAAAGCGCTGTTTTTGGTTTTTTCTTGTACATTTATTATAACACAAAGAAAAAATAAATACAAGACTGTTATCGACACAAAAAATGGTATAGAATTACATTCAAGGCGGTGATACATATGGGAAAGAAAAAAGGAAAATATTCTCATCCCCCGAAACCCGAAACGGGCAAATTCCCCAAACCTCTGATGCTTGCTCTGGATAAAGCGGGTCTTGACACTCAAAATCTTATTTACTGCTGCACGGGTGATATGGATAACGAGGCCTGCTACTGCTCTGCGTGGATTTGCTTTGATGACAAGGGACTTTATATTGCTCTCGGCGACGAAAAAGAAATAAAATCAAAGCGTAAAAACAAAAGAGAAAGACCCGAGCCTGAATTCACCGTAAACAGCATACAAAGCATTCCGCTTGATGATGTCGATTCCCTAGAGGCGGAAAGATATGTTTCAACGGGCAGACTGATAATGATTAAAGACGGTGAGCATTCAAGTCTTGTCCGCTTTTCAGTCGGCAGAATCGCACAGTTTGAAAATTTCGTGAGAGCGTTTAATTCTTATAAAGACAAAGGCGAGGCTGAAATTCCGACATCTCCCGAGCCCGAGGAAAAGAAGTGCAAAAAATGCGGCAAACCCTGCCCTCCCGACAAGGATTTTTGCCATAAATGCAACAAAAAATCATCAACTGCATTAAGGCTTTTCAAGTTTTTCGGAGGATACATTCCGCAAATTGTGCTAATCATCGCAATTATGCTTCTCGGCTCTGCCGTAAACGTATTTATTCCGCAGATCAGCACCCGTTCGCTGTTTGACAACGTTCTCTCGAATCCGAACGGTCTGCCTGCTGCGGAATTGATAAAAGCTCTCGGCGTGCTTGTGCTGTCGATATTTGGAGTAAGGCTTCTCAACACAATTCTTACCGTTATTCAGCAGTATGTTACCGCGGCAATTATGCCGAAAGTTGTCTACGACATAAAAGTCAGAATCTTCAATGCGATGCAAAGACTTTCGGTCAACTTCTATTCGTCAAAGCAAACAGGCTCGCTTATGGAACGCGTTGTACGCGATGCAAATAACATTTACTGGTTTTTCATTGACGGTGTTCCTGCACTCATCATTGATACTGCAACGATTATCGGTGTTATTGCAATAATGTTCGCAATGAGCTGGAAACTTTCGCTTATCACAATAGGTGCAATGCCCGTTATCATCACGTGTCTTGTTCTGGGCGACAAGGTTTTCCGCAGACTTCATCACAGAAGCTGGCTTTACGGCGCAAGAGTTTCCGCAATGGTCAGCGACAACATAAACGGTCAGCGTGTCATCAAAGCATTTTCAAAAGAAGATGACGAATATGAGCGCTTCAGCAAGCTCAGCAACGAGCATACAAAAGCCGACCTCAAACTCTCGCTCACCGAAGCAACCGTATTCCCCCTTCTTGAAATTTTCGTTATGGGACTTTCAACCGTTGTTCTCGGTTTCGGCGGCGTTATGGTCGCAAAAGGCGAACTGACAACAGGTACACTCCTCAGCTACATAGTTTATCTCGAAATGCTCCGCGGTCCGTTCGACTTCCTTTCGTGGATATCAAACTGGTGGGCAAGATGCGCCGACTCGGCACAGCGTGTATTTGAAATCTGCGACGCAAAGCCCGACATTACCGAAAAAGAAAATGCGGTAAGCTTTGATAATCTCCGAGGCGACATCGAAATCAACGAGCTTGAATTTGAATACGAGCCCGCAAGACCCGTCATCAAAAAGCTCAGCCTGAATGTCAAAGCAGGCGATATGCTCGGCATCGTAGGCAAAACGGGTGCAGGCAAAACGACAATTGCCAACCTTATCGCCCGACTTTACGATGCAAAAGAAGGCAATGTTAAAATCGACGGCATTGACGTCAAGGACCTTAAGCTCGCAGAGCTTCGCCGTAACATCGGCCTTGTT
>JAZNFD010000100.1:0-3887 GCA_045588975.1 Acutalibacteraceae bacterium
TGTTTCAATTTATCTTCCGACGTCAAAAAGTCTTGACAAAAACGAAGATCGTGATATAATTAATTAAATCAATATTGAATTTAAAGGAACCAGCTGACTGCAGAGGATGTTGGTTCCTTTATATTTTTGTGAAAGAAATTACTAAAGTATACAAATTTTTATAAGGGAGACTGCGTTATGGAAATTCAACTTCAGGAACTTATTGAGCAGATCAGAAAAGACGGTGTGGATGTAGCCGAAACTCAGGCTGCAGCAATACTTGAAGCTGCAAAGGCAGAAGCCGAAAAAATCATCTCTGATGCAAAAGCTCAGGCTGATAAGATTATGGCTGATGCAACGAGCGAAAATGCAAAGACCGTTAAATCAGGCGAAGATGCGCTCCGTCAGGCGGGCAGAAATCTGCTTATTTCGTTCAGAGAAAGTGTTACAAGAGAGCTTAAGGCGATAGTTGATGATAACGTAAATGCCGTTTATTCATCTGATGCATTTGCAAAACTCATCATCAATGCCGTTGAAGGCTGGTCTTCAAAGCCTGAAGCAGATGACATTTCCGTAATTCTCAACAGCAACGACCTTAAAAATCTTGAAGAAGCACTTCTTGCAGAACTCAAAGCTAAAATGCTCGGCGGTGTTACCCTCAAGGCGAACGATAATTTTAACGGCGGATTCCGTATTGCCGTTAACAACGGTGCTGTCTATTACGATTATTCCGCTGAGGCGGTTACCGATATGCTTTCAAATTATCTCAGCCCCAGGGTTACCGCACTTCTGAAAGAGGCTGAATAATATGGCTGAATATTATCTGATATCTCAATTGCCGTCACTTGACGGAATTAATGAAAACACGCCTCTTCCCATAACATCCGAGAGATTTGTCGAGCTTTGCAACAGATTTCTTAACAAAAAAGCAAAGAACGAATTGGAAAAGTTAACTCTTGCTCCGCCGAGGAATACCGAAAAATCATCTTCCTCGCTGGTTGAAAAATGGAATGATGGTGAACGCAGTCTGCGTCTTGCACTTGCAAAGCTTCGTGCGGATAAAATGAATAAGCATTTCGATGCTGATAATCAATCTTTCCCTGCAGGACTTTTGCAAGCAGTACGTACAGCTGTTGAAATTGAAAACCCTATGGAAGCGGAAAAGTTTCTCAACAAACACCGTCTTGATTATCTTGAAACGCTCAGACCGTCGGATTCATTTTCGGAGGAATTTGTGTTCTATTACGGGCTGAAACTGAAACTCATTGAGCGCATAAGAAAGTTTGATTCGGAAAGCGGAGAATCCGCATACAGAAATATCTATGACTCCATTATGAATGGGGACAGATCGGAGGTTATATAATGACCGAAAACAAAGGTAAGGTAGTAAGCATTAACGGCAACCTTGTATCCGTAAGGTTTGAAGGCAATGTTTCGATGAACGAAATATGCTACGTTAATGTTGATAATACAAAACTGAAAAGCGAGGTTATCCGTATCAAAGGTGACATCGCACAGATTCAGGTTTATGAAATGACAAACGGCATCAAATGCGGAGATGAAGTCGAATTCACGGGCGATATGCTTTCTGCACAGCTCGGACCGGGCTTGCTCGGTCAGGTTTATGACGGACTCCAGAATCCGCTGCCCGTTTTAGCCGAGCAGGCCGGCTGGTTCCTTGAAAGAGGAATTTATGCCGATGGACTTAACGCCGAAAAGAAATGGGAATTCACTCCCACTGCGAAGGTCGGCGATACTCTGCGTGCGGGTGAATACTTCGGAACAGTTCCCGAAGGACCTTTCACACACAAAATCTTTGTTCCGTTTAATCTTCTCGGCAACTACACCCTGAAATCAATCGCGGATAAAGGCGAATATACCGTCAGCGAAACCGTTGCCGTTCTTGCTGACGAGAGAGGCAGGGAAATTCCCGTTTCGATGTCATTCAAGTGGCCCGTAAAAAGAGCCGTAAAGTGCTATACAGAAAGACTTGCACCCGTTGAAACAATGGAAACAAAGGTACGCCTTATCGACTCATTCTTCCCCGTTGCAAAGGGAGGAACTTACTGCACACCGGGTCCTTTCGGCGCAGGTAAAACCGTTTTGCAGCACACAACTTCAAAGTACGCGGACGTTGATATTGTTATCATTGCTGCTTGCGGTGAGCGTGCAGGTGAAGTTGTTGAAACAATAACCGAATTCCCCGAGCTTACCGATCCCAGAACAGGACGTTCGCTTATGGAACGCACCATTATTATCTGTAACACCTCATCAATGCCCGTTGCATCACGTGAAGCATCGGTTTACACCTCGGTAACTCTTGCCGAATATTACCGTCAAATGGGACTTAACGTTCTTCTTCTTGCCGATTCGACATCACGTTGGGCGCAGGCGCTTCGCGAAATGTCTGGCAGACTTGAAGAAATCCCCGGTGAAGAAGCCTTCCCCGCATATCTCGAATCATATATCGCCGCCTTCTATGAAAGAGCAGGCTATGTTCTTCTTCCCGACGGAAGCAAGGGTTCAGTCACAATCGGCGGCACGGTTTCTCCCGCGGGCGGTAACTTTGAAGAGCCCGTTACTCAGGCAACACTCAAGGTTGTCGGCGCATTCCACGGACTTTCGCGCGAACGCTCGGATGCAAGAAAATATCCCGCAATCGACCCGCTTATTTCGTGGTCAAAATATAAGACTGTCACAGATTCCGCAAAATCGGATTTCTGCAAAAACATTCTTCTTGACGGCAACGAAATCGGTGCTATGATGAAGGTTGTCGGTGAAGAGGGAACAAGCATTTCGGATTATGTTGTTTATCTGAAATCGGAAATGCTTGACTCCGTTTATCTTCAGCAGAACTCATTCGACCTGACCGATGCCAATTGCGGTACGGCACGTCAGCGTTACGTTACGGATAAATTGATAAACATTCTCGGCAGTGAATATGCACTTGATAATAAAGATGAGGCGCGTGGCTTCTTTAACCGTATGCGTCAGAAATTCATCAACTGGAACTATACCGAATTTGAAAGCGAAGCTTTTGCAAAGGCAGAGGCTGAAATCGATGCAATATATGCTGAAGGTCATGGTAAAACAACTGCCGAGGCAGAACTTTTGTTAAAGGACGGTGAGTGATAATGAATAAAGTTTTTAACAGAATCGAATCCATCACGGGCAACGTTATCACCGTCAAGGCTGAAGGTGTGCGATACAATGAGCTTGCACAGATAAACACCCGATTCGGCAAATCCCTTGCACAGGTCAACAAAATCGACGGCGATATTGTTTCTCTCCAGGTTTTTGCAGGCGGTCAGGGCGTTTCAACGGGCGACGAAGTCCGTTTTCTCGGTCACGAAATGAAAGTTTCGTTCAGCGATGATCTTCTTGGCAGAATCTTCAACGGTTCGGGTGAGCCGAGAGACAAGGGACCCGCGCTCACCGATAATATGAAACCCATCGGCGGACCTTCCGTTAACCCCACAAAGCGTATTCTCGCAAACCGTATGATGAGAACAAACATCCCGATGATTGATATGTTCAACACTCTCGTTGTTTCTCAGAAGCTTCCCATTTTCTCGATTTCGGGTGAACCCTATAACCAGCTTCTCGCAAGAATTGCGCTTCAGGCTGAAGCTGATGTTATCGTGCTCGGCGGTATGGGTCTTAAATATGACGATTTCCTCTATTTCAAGGAAGAACTCTCGAACGGCGGAGCGCTCAGCAAAACAGTTATGTTTATTCATACGGCATCCGATCCGACGGTTGAGTGTATGATGATTCCCGATATGGTGCTTGCTGTTGCAGAACAGTTCGCGTTGCAGAACAAGGACGTGCTCGTTCTTCTTACCGATATGACAAACTTTGCAGACGCAATGAAAGAAATCGCCATCACTCAGGAACAGGTGCCCTCA
>JAZNFD010000101.1:0-10334 GCA_045588975.1 Acutalibacteraceae bacterium
GAGAAACACGGGAGAAAGAAAAAGGAGCAAAACAGAAGAAACCGTTATGTCAAACAGTCTTTTCATAACAAGGCTTAATTTTCTTTTCTGCAGAATATCATAATACGCTCTGACTTCGGGTATCTGCATTTCTTTGGGAAGATTCTCCCATTTTCGCAATATCATAACTTTCTCCCTCGATAAATTCAGATATATTTTTTAACAATTTCGGCAAAGTTTTCACAGACGGTTTTTATATCGTCATCCGAAAGCTTTGTGTGCAGGGGAAGGGTGATTTCGTTTTTGAAGAAGTTGTATGCATTGGGGAAATCCGCAATGTCAAAACCGAGATTCTTATAAGCCGTCATCATCGGAAGAGGCTTGTAGTGAACATTACAAGCGATTCCTCTTTCCGCCATTTCGGCAATGATGCTGTTTCTTGTTTCTTCGCTGATGTCGGGAATTCTTGTTATGTAAAGGTGACCCGAGCCTGAATAATCCTTGCCGCAGTGGTCAAGACGGATTATGCCGAGCGAATCACACATTTTATCGTATTTTGCAATAATTTCTTTTCTTCTTTCAATAAGAGCAGGATATCTTTCAAGCTGTTTCAAGCCGATTGCGGCGGTGATATCCGTCATATTGCACTTGTACCACGGACCGACGATATCGTACTCCCATGCACCCGCCTTTGTCTTTGCGAGTGCGTCTTTTGACTGACCGTGTAGACTGTAAAGCATATACTGCTTGTAAAGTTCTTCATTATCAATGCCGTCAATTGATTTCCAGGTTGCCGCGCCTCCCTCTGCGGTGGTCAGATTCTTTACTGCGTGGAAAGAGAAAGATGTGAAGTCGGCAATCTGACCTGCGTTCTTTCCTTTTCTTGTTGCGCCGAGTGCGTGAGCACAGTCGGCAACAACGGCAATTCTGCCAATGGCACGCTGAATGTCATTGACGGGATTGAAAAGATGCTTTTTATTTTCAACAGCGGCAAAAATTCTGTCATAATCGCAGATGATACCTGCAAGGTCAACGGGAATGATTGCCTTGGTCTTTTTGTTTATTGCCGCTTCCATAAGGTCATAATCCATTTCAAATGAATCGGCTTTGCAGTCAATAAATACAACCTTTGCTCCGACATGGACAGCCGCGGATGCGGATGCGGTATAGGTATATGCGGGCACGATAACTTCGTCACCCTCACCGATTCCGAGCACGCGGAGATTCATTTCAAGCGCCGCAGTAGCGGAACTCAGGCAGGCAACCTTTTCGGTGCCGCAATATGATGCAATTCTGCGCTCAAATTCTTTTGTTCTCGGGCCTGTTGTTATCCATCCCGAGCGAAGCGCTTCGCAGACTTCGCTTATTTCTGCCTCCGTGATATCGGGAGGGCTGAAAGGTATGTTTACCATAACTTAAACCTCTTTTTCATTTTTCAGGTTTGTATGTGGGAACCATTTCTTTGACTTTTTCAGCTATGGTGCTGCTGTTTTCATAAGCCGCAACCATAAGCTCTTTAAGCTGTTTCTGGAATAAATCAGTATCGAATCTGATAGGATTGCCGATGTGGATAAGCTTGTTGGCGGTGGTCTGAAGGCCTTCTTCTGCCATAAGCTTTTCTTCAAAGAGTTTTTCTCCGGGCCTTAATCCTGTATATTCGATTTTGATATCGATATCGGGTTTGAGACCCGAGAGTTTGATAAGATTTCGGGCAAGGGTATCGATTTTTACGGGTGAACCCATATCAAGCACGAAGATTTCGCCGCCCTTTGCATCTGCACCTGCAAGCAGAACGAGCGAAACTGCTTCGGGAATAGTCATAAAATAGCGAATAATTTCGGGGTGAGTAACAGTTACGGGACCGCCGTTCTTGATTTGTTTTTTGAACAAAGGCACAACCGAGCCGTTTGAGCCGAGAACGTTGCCGAATCTGACCGCAACAAATTCTGTTTTAACATTTTCGGGAACACTGCAGGAACAAGCATTGCCGTCGTCTTCAAAATGGGTGAACATTCTGGGGATTTCGTGGTGACGGTTTTCTTTGATTTTCTGGTCAAATGCCTGAATAACCATTTCGCAAAGACGTTTGCTTGCGCCCATGATATTTGTGGGGTTTACAGCCTTGTCCGTGCTGATAAGCACGAATCTGCTGCAGTTATTGACCATTGCGGCATAGGCTGTTTTATATGTACCGATAACATTGTTTTTGATTGCTTCGCAGGGGCTACTCTCCATCAAAGGCACGTGTTTGTGAGCCGCCGCGTGGTAAACTATGTCAGGCTTGAATTGTTTGAAGATAAAGTCGAGTCGTCTTGAATCGCGAACCGAGCCGATAAGCACTTCAAGATTGAGTCCGGGATATTTATCCTTGAGCTCCTGCTGGATTGCGTATGCGTTGTTTTCATAAATATCATAAATAATGAGTGTTTTGGGATTATGAGCCGCAACCTGACGGCAAAGTTCGCTTCCGTTAGAGCCACCGCCACCCGTGACAAGAATTTTTTTTCCTTCAATGAGGTCATAAACCTCTTTCATGTCGGTTCTGATGGGGTCTCTGCCGAGCAGATCTTCAACCGAAACATCTTTGAGGGCACTTGCGGTGATTCCGCTGTTGACAAACTGATAAAAATCGGGAAGAGTTTTTGTTTCGCATCCTGTTTCTTTGCAGATTTCAATGATTTCTCTTATTGATTCTTTTGATGCGCTGGGCATTGCGATATATATTCTGTCAACTTTATATTTTTCAACGCTTCCGAAGATATCTCCGCGTCCGCCTACAATCTGAACACCGTCAAAATACCTGTTCTGCTTGTTGGGGTCGTCGTCAATAAGGCAAACAACGCGGTCTGTGTTTGCGCGTGTTTTCTGAATGTTTTCAAGAAGCATTCTTCCTGCGTCACCTGCGCCGATTATCATAACCTTGTGATATTTCTGAGTTTCGGTATCTGTGCCGAAAACTTGAGGCAATGCAATGAAGATTCTGTATGAAAATCTTGATGCGAGAAGTAAAAGAACCTGGAAGCACGAACCCCAGAGATAATAGGATATCGGCATTTGGCCGAAAATAACCGTTATCAGAATTATGTGGACTATCGAGGCAGCGGCACTTCCCAATGCTGTTCTCATAAGCTCACGCACGCTGACATATTCCCAGATGCTGTGGTACATACGGGCAAAGTAGAAAATAGCGAGGCTGATAAGCGTATAGATCGGAATGAAGTATACATAAGGATCAAGAAATTCAACGGGAATTCCCGTAAAAACGCCGTCATAGCGTATCCATAAAGCGACAAAATACGAGATGTTGATTGCCATAACATCGAAAGCCATCAGAAAGATAGCCTTGATTTGCCAGGTTTCAATATGAAATTTTCTTTTACCGGAGGAATTCTTCGATAACTTCAAATCAATCAAATCCTTTTATTGTTTTGTTTCTTTTGGTTTTCTGCGGCTTTTCTTTTTCTTGTGTTTATGATTTTCGCCGTAGCCGTAACCGTAGCCATAACCATAGCCGTATTTACCGTAACCGTATCCGTATTTACCATAACCGTAGCCATATCCGTAACCGTAATAGCCATAGCCTGAGAAGCCTTGAACGGTTCCGTTAAGAACACAGCCGAGAATGCGGATATCTGTAGCCATAAGGCTGTCGAGCGTACTTTTTACTCTTGAAATTCTGACTGCATCCTGATATGTCACAAAGATTGCGGCATCTGAATACTGCGCAATAAACAGAGCATCGGAAATAAGTCCGCAGGGAGGAGTATCAACAAGGATATAATCATATGAATCCCTGAGACTTTCAAACATCTGCTTTATATTGCCCGAGCTGAAATATCCGCTTTGCTCTGCTTCAGCAGGTGTGGGAATAAGAAGATGAAGCTTGTATTTTTCAAGATATGCGATCTTGTACAGATCTGTAACTGTTTCATATTCGATGCTTTCGGTGTCAATTCCGAGAAGGGGAGCGATGCTCGGATGACGGATATCTGCATCAACAAGAAGAATGTTCTTGCTGTGGTCTGCAAGTGCAATTGCAAGGTTTGTGGCAATTGTTGTTTTGCCTTCTCCGGGAACGGAGCTTGTTGTCATAATGATTTTTTCGTTCTCATTGAGTGAAGAAACAAATACATTTCGTAATACACGGAATGATTCGGGGAAACCGCTTCCGATATCGGGATTATTAAAAAGAAGCGATTTGTCACCGGGCATGGCTCTTTTCTTGAAAGTAACCTGGGGTATGACAGCGAGCGAATCGAGATTAAGCTGATTTTTAATGTCGGTTTTTGTTTTGACAGTTCTTCTTTGAAGAATATAAATGAATATAAACAGCAGTCCGAAGAAAACACCGATGATTGCACCCTTAACGGCTTCGTTAAAGTAGTTGACCTTGTTTGAAGGAGATGTTGCAACCACGGGTTCTTTGAGTATTTCAAATGTTATGTTACCGACAACGTATTTTGCAACTGACGGATAGTTCTTGAGCGCTGAAAGCAAGACATCATATGTAAGTTGCGGGTCATTTCCCGTTGCGGTAAGTGTGAACATATTTGTGCCCGACACGGCTGATGCGCTGACTTTTGCAGGCAAAGATGAAATACCGAGATCTTCGCGTATCGCTTCCGTAAGAAGATTACAGTTCAAAATGTAGGGAAATGTAGTTGAAAGCAATGAAGCGGTGGTTGAGTCATAGTAGAACGAGTAAACCGAAACACCGGTGATTGCACCGACTGTATTCTGTGTGTTGACCGTAAGTGTTACGCTTGACTGATATTCCGGCACATAGCTGATTTTTCGATTCAGTGCACTGTATCCGCCGAAGAGAACGGCAGCCGCAACGCAGACCCACCAGAATCTTTGAAGTGCTTTGATAATATCGTTCAGATAGACAGTTACAAAAACATCTTTTATATTTTCAGTTGTCTGATTGTTTTTTGAGGTCTGATTCATTTTTCAATCTTTCTTTCAATATGTTTTTTAGGGAATTTGCCGTCAGGTTGTTTCAGTTGACACCTCTTCGGTTACGGCATCCGGATTTTCGGGAGGAGTCTGAACGGTACTGTCGTTTTCTTCCGGAAGAGGTTCAATATCATATTTCGGTGCAGGGTATTTTCCGTAGTGTCCGTAGTGAGAATGTTTGCCGTATCTGTAACCGCCGTATCGGTTGCTTTCGTCATTACCTGTGAAGCTGAACGGAAGAACATTCATATGAACATCGTTTAAAATGCAACCTGCAAGGTTTGAGCTGATTTTACTGATTGTTGTAATCGAGTCATTCAGAATGTTTACCGGAACGGTGTCTGTTCTTACAACAAGAAGTGTCTTGTCAACCATATTTATAATATCCGTAACGGTTGAATCAAGAGAAAGAGGAGCGGTATCGATGATGATGAAATCATATTCCGCTTTGAGCTTCTCTATCAGTCCGGAAATACTTCCGTCTTCGATGTAGCTGCGGTATTCGGAATCTGCTTTGGTGTTGACAGCAAGCGAAAGAGAAGTTCTTTTGAACGGCCTGAAAGCGAAATCTTCATAGGCAACCTTTTTTGCAAGAAGGTCTGTAATTTCACCGTTTTCTATTGTCTCTTCACTAAAGATTTTGTAGAGAGCAGGTTTCTTGAAGTCAAGGTCTAAAAGCATAACCTTATTGCCTCTGTCTGCAAGAGAAACTGCAATGTTTGCAGCACAAGTGGATTTACCTTCGTTTTCTGCCACACTTGTAATTGCAAAAACTTTTTCGTCTGAACGATTCTTGTTGTGTTCGAGTTTTGCGGCAATCTTGTGGAAATTCTCGGTAAATCGCAGGCTTATATATGCGTTACTGTGAATAAGCAGACCTTTTTTCTTTTTCTGTCTGACATCACGAAGGGTCATTCGCTTATCTTCGTGAGCAATTGTTCCGATAAGCTTGGATTCAATCTTATCATCAAAATCCGTTTCTTTTTTGACTGTGTTTCGCATAAGAGACAAAGCGATAATCAGCGCAAGCGACAATGTGGCAAATGCCATAACAACCAAGCCACGATCTGAGTTTGAAATAAAGTTTGACGGACCGCTCGGAACAGTGGGATTGCTGATAACGGCAATACCTGCATTTTTGAAGATCTTATTTGAAACATTGTGATGGGATTTTATTACTGCATTGAGAAGTCTGTATGCTTTTTCAGGATGGTCCGCCGTAACTTTCAATTCAATGAAGTTTGTTTGATCAAGAACTTTTGCAGAGATGGTACCGTCAAACTTATCAATTTCAAGATATTCGGCCGCACATTCCTTAATCGTGGGTTCAGTAAAAACATTAACAAGAACATTGGCTTTTTCGGTTGAAATCGTGTATGTCGAGTATGAAGCTGTAACAGAACCGCTGTTCAGAACGGTAAGGGTAGCGGTTGAAGTGTACATAGGTTCATAAGCAGCGTGTGTAACAAGGAAAAAGCCCATTGCACCGATAAGTGCGCAAAGTATTACAACCCAGATATTTTTGATGATATCATTGATCAGACTGTATAACTCAATTGTGATTTTGTTTTTTTTCATAGTTTATCATTCTCCAACAATAACGGTCAGAACGCTGTGTCCTCTGACCCCGAGGCTGTCCGTGACATAATAGTGAACGTTGTATGTGCCGGGTTTATTGAAATCTGCCTTGGATTCAATTGTTACCTGTTCTTTAAGGCTTAACTCCTGAAAATCAAGAGCATCAACTATATATGATTTGAAATCTACAGTCTTACCTTTTTTTGTGTAAACAAGATATTCCTTGAGCTCAATTTTGGGAGCGGAAAGAGGAACATCTTCAACAATAAGAGGAAGCTTGATTGTTGATGAATCTCCCTTGTTGTTTGTTACTGAGACGTTGAGCGAGAATGCACCTGCGACTGAGGAGGAAAAGTCATCTGAAGTAACTACTATTTTATTGCTTATACCTCCTTCCAGACTATCATAAGCGGTTATATGTTCGCTGATATCAATATGCTCATAGAGTGAGAAACAAAGATTGTCGACAACTTTAAACTTTGGCGATTCATAGCCTTTGTATTTTATCATTCTTGTTGCTTTGGCAACATTATTGTCACTGTCGCAGACAGCATAGATGACTTTACATACACCCTTTTCCGTAAATCTGGATATTGATTCTATTATGATTTTGTCTGTAAGATCTTTGTCTTTTTCGTCATAAGCAGTAACACCCTTGAGAAGTTCTTCATCTTTTGCCTTGAGGCTGACCTCTATCATTTCTTCTTCAACCGTGATCACGGGTATTGTTTTATCTGTATTGATTTTTTCGCTTATAAAAACGGCTGCCGAAGCAATTGATATGAAGACAAATGCAATTACAACAACTACTTTAAATACTTTCATTCTGTCCACCTTATAATCATTTAGATTTTTTCGTTTTTAATTACTTTTTCAGGATTAATGCTCAAAAGCAAATCTGCATATTGCACGGAATGAAGTTCGCTGATAATTTCATAAACATCAGCAAGGTAGGGAGTTCTCATATACGGGCTGTGCGCATCACTTGCGACAAAATCCGCAACTTCGCGTCTGATAAGAGCTTGCGAAACGGCATATGCGTTATCACCGAATTTATTTTTCAGGCTTCCTTTGTTAACTTGCAACAGACACCCCATTTTTTTAAGCATCAACGGTGCAGAACCGTTTTCGGCAACAAAAGCATATCTTTCGGGATGGGCAACAATCGGTGTCAAGCCTTCTGCGACAAGAATCTGCAATTTACGATATACGGATTCGGAACGTTCATTAAAGGCAAATTCAACCAAAGGATAGTCCGAGTTGCAAAGTGTGAGAAGCCTTTTTCTTTTTATCGGTTCAATTAAATTATCTGTTGCGAATATTTCGTGACCCGGATAAATATCAAGAGGTATTTTTTGCTCTTTAATTTTTGCTTTAAGCTCTTTGAATGTATCAACATAAAACTTGTCGAGATAGTTCAGATTTACTTTCGGAATGTTGCTGTGAGGTGTGACGATTATTGCTTTTGTTCCGCCGCCTGCTGCAATTCGAACCATGCGCAGAGACTCTTCAATATTGTCTGCCCCGTCATCAAAACCGGGCATAATATGACAATGAATATCAATCATGACGCACCTCCACCAATACATACTTATACATACTATATAATACTATAAATTCAATATCAAAGTCAACATTATATTATATATTTTTATTATTTTCTTTATTATATGACAATAAAGAGCCAAAGAAAAACGCCTGCACGGTTTTCCGTGCAGGCGTTGGTTAAATTACATCAGGAGTAGAAAACCTGAATGCTTGATGTAAATTTGCAATACCCCTCATAATCGAAAGGAAACATACAGGCTTCAGTTGAGCTGAAAGCTGTTGCCGGGTCAGCACCCATCATTCCGAGAATTTCCTCGATTTCCTTGGCATCGGTAGTGCTTGTTGAGCAGCTTGAGGCCGCAGCAGAGGTTGCGTTCAAAGAAATGAGAGAAATTGTAGGTTTTGTATATTTGCTCATTATCTTACTCCTTTCTTAAAAACCGAGAAAGCTGTTTATGGCAGAAAAGATTTTTTTCAACATTGCAATTATCCAATTGATCAATCTTACAAGCCAGCATTCGGTGGAATCATCGGTTTCTCCGGGTTCGTCGGAACCGTTGGGATTTGTTGTCTCTTCAGAATCGTCAGGATCAGTTGTATCCTCAGGTTCTGTGGGATCTGTTGTGTCCTCAGGTTCCGTAGGATCAGTTGTATCCTCGGGTTCTGTGGGATTAGTTGTATCCTCAGGTTCTGTGGGATCTGTTGTGTCCTCAGGATCTGTGGGATCAGTTGTATCCTCGGGCTCTTCAACATCGGGCTCAGTCTTGGGAGCATTAAGCTCAACGGGAGTTGCGGGAGCATTCATCATAGCCAATGCAGAATCAAGGTTGAATACATTGATTATTGATGCCGGTGCAACGCCTGAAATCTTAAGCGAACCGATAGAAAGAAGAGTGTTCGGTGTTACGTTTTCGATTGTAACAGTACCGTCATTTCCGACATAGTCGGTGATATCGTAATACATTTCTGTGTTACTTGCGATAGTGTAGCGTGCAGTACCAATCTCAACGGTGGGAGTTCCCGAAGCTGCTCTGAGGCTGATCATAACCTTTGATGCGTTTTTGTTAAGATCTTTAATTGTGAAGACAAGAGCACCTGTGCCGCCTTTTACGTCTGTGGTGTCTATGGTGCCTGCGAGATAGAACTCATCCTTAGGACCGATTGCACTGTAGTTTTCAACGGTGATTGATTCCTTATCTTTGCCCATAACATAAGCGAACAGTCCTGTGCCTGAAAGATAGCTGTCTGTGGTTGTAAGGTTATCAATAACGTTGTAGTATCTGACACCCTGTTCAGATGCGATATAGTACTGATCGCCGTCTGTGATGGGGTTGTAAACTCTTACGGAGTCAACAACGTTAACGAGCTCTGTTACAGCCTGAGTCTTAAGCATACCTTCTTCAACAGTGTTTGCGCCTTCGCCTCCGTTGAGAACGGAATCTTCATCAAACCATACTACGCTTACATCTTCTGCATCAAGCACATATGCCATACCGATATCGGCAAGAGCTTCGCGGAGCTCTTCGCTGTTTGCATATTCAGCGATGTTAGCTGTCATACCGTTGCCGAGTGCCTGAGTGCTTACGCTGTTGGTGCTGAGAGCACCTGACATTGAGGGAAGCCAGGAAGCTACAATCTGGATTGTGTAGTTGCTGTGTGAAAGAGCGGTTTCGTTGATGATGGGAACCTGATAAAGAGTGCTTGCGTATTTGCTTGCGCCGTCGTCATCGTAGTCACCATAGTAGGTATCAACAATATAGGACTTAATTACCTTAGGTGCTGTTTCGCCCTTATCATTTACATAATTGTTATCTCTGAGAGATACAATCATAACTCCTGTGTTGTAACCGCAGGCACTGTTAAGATCGAAGCCTGTGCCTTCAAAGTCGAACGAAATGTTCTGTGAACGCTTGTTTGTTGAGTCAACGGTAACGGCGAGAGCGGAGCCGTTTGAATAGTTTTCAATCTTGTTATAGCTGCTGTCGTAGCCGTAGATATCGCTTTCACTTGAAGCATCCTGCTTGCCTGTTCCGGCTGTGGCTGTGGCTTTCCATTCATTACCGCTTGTGTTTGCTTCAGTGAATTTATCCTCTTCATAGAGAATGTTCGAAGCGGGAGCAACGGTGATAACATTCTTGATGTTTGTTGTTACGCCGTCGGCGGTAACTGATGCGTGGTAGTAAATGGTTTCAACGCCGTTGACAGCCTTTGCAGGCTTGTAAGTAACAGTTGTGCCGCTTACTGAGAATGTACCGTAAGTGCCTGTAACT
>JAZNFD010000102.1:0-5320 GCA_045588975.1 Acutalibacteraceae bacterium
CAAGGCAAGCGAATCCGAAATTTCATTTTCGTGGGATTCGGTCGGTATGTCAAGCTGTGTTTCTCCGTCTTCACTGCTTGTGAGCGAAACTACGGGCGATGCAACGTTGAGAAGCATCGCAGCCTCGGCGGGCTCAATTTCCATTTCAGCAGCAATTTCGGCAACCGTCGGCTCTCTGCCGAGTGCTGCCGAAAGCTCTTCACGGATTATCTGAGTATTTCTCGCTTTTTCTTTTAGCGATCTGCCGATTTTGATTGCTCCGCCGTCACGGAAAATTCTTTTTATCTCTCCGAGGATTACGGGTACGGCATAAGTTGAAAAAGAAAATCCCCTCGATTCATCAAACTTATCCGCCGCTTTTATGAGTCCGACGCACCCCGCCTGAAACAAATCTTCATAATCGACTCCCCTGCCTTTGAATCTGTTTGCGCAGGCGTGAACGAGTCCGAGATTATTTTCAACGATTTTATTTCTTTCGGCATTAATTCCCGTCATCAGAATTGCTCCGTCCGATAAATATTTTTTCAAGGGTAACCGTCGTGCCTTTATGCGGTGCGGATTTTACTTTCAGCTTGTCGCAGAAACTTTCCATAACCGCAAATCCGAGGCCTGCTCTTTCGCCGCCGAGAGTCGTAAAAAGCGGCTCCATTGCTTGTCTGATATCTTCAATTCCGCAACCCTTGTCCTTTATTTTCACTCTGAATCTGCCGTTTTCAAAGATATCTGCGGTTATGTAAATCTTGCCGACCTTATTACGGTAGGCGTGAACTATGCAGTTTGTGACCGCTTCGCTGACTGCGGTTTTTATATCCGATATTTCTTCAACAGTCGGGTCAAGCTGTGATGCAAATGCCGCAACCGCCGCTCTGGCAAACGATTCGTTGACGGAACGGCTTTCGATTTCAAGTTTTAAAGTATTTATCGGTTTCATCTTATTTCCTCCGTTATCTTGTTTTTAACATTACCAATTTTTCAAGTCCCGCAAGCTTCATCATATTATAAATTCTGCCCGAAAGATTGACCACTTCAAGACTTGCGCCGCAGCTTTCGGCAATTCTGTATCTGCCGAGCACAAAGCCGATGCCCGAGCTGTCCATAAATGTGACCTCATCAAAATCGAGTCTGATGTTTTTAGTCATCGATGACTGTATTGCTTCATCAGCTTCAAGCCTCAGCACCGCCGCATTATGATGGTCAATCTCACCGCTCAGAGCAATCGTGAGTCTGACGGGTGTTGACGTGATTTTTATAGCCATATTTTTCCTCCTGAAAACAAAAAATCCCTTACCCACATAGGATAAGGGATTCATATTGAAAAAAATGTTGAATTATCGTTACAGATTGAGTAAATATTCTCTTATTTCGCCTGCGAGATAAAACGAGCCGCAGATAATAAGAGCATCTTCGGGTTGAATGATGTTGATTGCGGCTTTGACCGCCTTTTCGGGTTCTGCAATATCATAGCAGTTATTACAATACGCAGATGCCGATTTTAAAAGTTCATCGCTTGAAAGTGCGCGCGGCACATCGGCTTTTGTTGCAATGAATGTTTCGGCAAACGGCAGTACGGTTTTGAGATAGGCTTCATAATCCTTGTCTGCCATCATCGAAGAAACCATAACGATTCGCTTGTCTGCAATATGCTTGCGGATATAGTCCGCAAGAGCATTTGCACAGCCCTCGTTATGACCGCCGTCAAGAATAATAACGGGTTTTTTCTTGATTAATTCCATTCTTGCAGGCATAACCGACGATTCAATTCCGTTTTTCACCGCTTCATCGGAGATATCAATATTGAATCTTCCGAGGGATTTAACGGCTTCAACAGCGGTGATTGAGTTATATACCATATGCTTGCCTGCAAGCGGAAGTTTGTAGCATATTCCTTTATACTCAACTTCGGTGCCGTCAATATTTTCATCGCCGACGGAAAGAGAAGCGGTGTCGGGAATACGCAGCGAATTGCACTTTGCTTCGCAGAAATTTTCGATGATAAACATTGCTCTTTCGTCCTGTAAAGGATACGCAACCGTTTCCGCACCGAATTTGATGATTCCGCATTTCTCAGATGCGATTTTTTCGATTGTATCGCCGAGAATTGCCGTGTGATCGAAAGAAATGCTCGTTATGACGCTCACATACGGCGCATTAATGACATTTGTTGAATCGAGTCTGCCTCCGAGACCGACTTCAAGCACAACAAAATCACAGTTTTTCCTCTCGAAATAAAGAAAAGCCGTTGCGGTCAGAGCCTCAAATTCAGTCGGCTGAATACCGTTCAGAGAAAGTTCATCAATGATTTCCTTAACCGTTTCAACACATTCAGCAAGCTCTTTTTTCTCAATCATATTTCCGTTAAACTGAATTCTTTCACGGAAATCCGAAACATAGGGAGAAATAAAAAGACCGACGTTATATCCGCTTTTGCGAAGAATATTCGAAATCATCGTTGAGGTTGAGCCTTTGCCGTTTGTGCCCGCAACGTGAATGACTTTCAGCTTGTCCTGAGGATTGCCGAGAGCGTCGCAAAGCGCACGGATACGCTCCATACCGGGCTTGATACCGAACTTTTCAAGAGAATGGATATATTCAATGGCTTCATTGCAATTCATAAAATCACCAACCGTAAAAAAGTCAGCGGGAGCAAGCCCCCGCCCAACCGTAAAAATTATCCGAGTTTTCCGATGCTTTCCTTCCGCATTGCAATTTTCTCTGCATATTTTGCAGCCTGCTCACGCTGAGCGGCAACAACATTTGCAGGTGCTTTTGCAACAAAGTTTTCATTTGAAAGCTTGTTGTTGACAAAATCAAGATCCTTCTGAACAGCGGCAAGTTCCTTGTTGAGTCTTGCTTTTTCAGCTTCGAAGTCAACAAGTTCGCCCATGGGAATATAAATCTTTGCGTCCTGAGTAACGATGCAGACTGCACCCTCAAGGTCGAATGCTTCCGCAACCTCAACCTCGGATGCGCTTGCAAGCTTCTGCATGAATACGCCGCCCTTGACGAATGTGTCATTATGACCGGTTGCGATAAATACCTTTGCTTTCTTTGAGGGAGGAACGTTCATTTCCGCTCTTCTGTTACGGATCGCACGCACAGCAGTCATAATTCTTTCCATCTCTGCTTCTTCGGCTGCGAACGAAAGAGCTTCGTCAAATTCGGGCCATTCGGAAATCATGATTGAATCGCCGATATGAGGAATTGTCTGCCAGATTTCTTCGGTGATGAAAGGCATAAAAGGATGGAGAAGCTTGAGAATCTTATCCATAACAAAGACAAGAACCTGCTTTGCGCTCTGTGCTTCATCTCCGCCCTTCTGGAGACGGATTTTTGCAATTTCGATATACCAGTCGCAGAATACATCCCAGATAAAGTCATAAAGCTTTGCAATTGCAATACCAAGCTCAAACTTATCAAGGTTATCCGTAACATCCTTTGCAAGCTTGTTGACAAGGCTTACGATCCACTTATCTTCAAGTGCAAGCTCTGCGGGAAGCTCGCAGGGAATTTCATCGTCGCCGATATTCATAAGAATGAATCTCGATGCATTCCAGAGCTTGTTTGCAAAGTTACGGCTTGCGCTTACCTTTTCATCGGAGAAACGCATATCGTTTCCGGGGCTGTTGCCGGTTGCGAGAGTGAGTCTGAGAGCATCAGCGCCGTAAGTATCAATAATCTCAAGCGGATCAATGCCGTTGCCGAGTGACTTCGACATCTTTCTGCCCTGAGCGTCTCTGACGAGACCGTGGATAAGAACGGTATCAAAGGGAACCTGACCCGTATATTCAAGAGCCGAGAAAATCATACGGCTTACCCAGAAACCGATGATGTCATAGCCCGTAACAAGTGTGCTTGTGGGATAATAATGCTTGAGATCCTCCGTTTCATCGGGCCAGCCGAGAGTTGAGAACGGCCAGAGTGCCGATGAGAACCAGGTGTCGAGCGTATCCTCATCCTGATTAAGATTCTTGCCTGAGCAATGCGGACAAGTGTCAACATCGTTCTTTGAAACCATTGTTGCACCGCAGTCTGCGCAGTACCATGCGGGGATTCTGTGACCCCACCAGAGCTGACGGGAAATACACCAGTCACGTGTGCCGCGCATCCAGTTCATATAGTTCTTTGTGAATCTTTCGGGTACAAATACTGTTTCGCCCTTTTCAACAGCTTCGATAGCAGGCTTTGCAAGGGGTTCCATGCGAACGAACCACTGCTTTGAAACCATGGGTTCGATTGTTGTATGGCAACGGTAGCAAGTGCCGACTTCGTGAGCACGGGGTTCGATTTCCTTGATGTATCCGCCTGCTTCAAGGTCAGCAAGGATAGCTTTTCTTGCATCCATTGTTGACATACCCGCATACTTACCGCAATCAAGAACTTCGGGTTCGTCCGCGGTAGCCTTGCCGCTTGCAACAAGCTCATCATACTGAGCCTTATCGGCAGCACCTGTCATAAAGCCGTCATAGGTAAATGTTCTGACCATGGGAAGATTATGGCGTTTGCCGACCTCAAAGTCATTGGGGTCGTGAGCGGGTGTAATCTTAACAACGCCCGTACCCTTTGTCATATCGGCGTGCTCATCGCATACGATGGGAATTTCTTTGTTGAGAAGAGGAAGAATAACGTGGCAGCCGTGAAGATGAGCATATCTTTCATCCTCTGCGTTGATTGCAACGGCGGTATCGCCGAGCATTGTTTCGGGTCTTGTTGTTGCAAGCTCAAGCTGCTCACCCGTTTCTTTAACGGTGTAAAGAAGATGCCAGAAAAAGCCGTCCTGCTCTTCGTATTCAACCTCGGCATCCGAGATTGATGTTTCACAATAGGGGCACCAGTTAACCATTCTGTTGCCTCTGTAAATAAGGTCTTTTTCATAAAGTCTTACGAAAACCTCACGAACTGCTCTGCTGCAGCCTTCATCAAGAGTGAAACGCTCTCTTTCCCAGTCGCAGGATGAGCCCATTTTCTTGAGCTGTTCGATAATGCGTCCGCCGTACTTTTCTTTCCAGTCCCATGCACGGACAAGGAAACCCTCTCTGCCGAGGTCATCCTTTGTGAGACCCTCTTTTGCCATTGCTTCAACGATCTTTGCCTCGGTTGCGATTGAAGCGTGGTCGGTGCCGGGAAGCCAGAGAGTATCGAAGCCCTGCATTCTTTTCCAACGGATAAGGATATCCTGAAGAGTGTTGTCAAGTGCGTGGCCCATATGAAGCTGACCTGTGATATTGGGAGGAGGAATAACGATAGTATAAGGTTTTTTATCGGGTTCGTTTTTGGCGTGGAAATAATTTCCGTTCAGCCAGAAGTCGTAAATACGATCCTC
>JAZNFD010000103.1:0-15236 GCA_045588975.1 Acutalibacteraceae bacterium
CTTCTCTATTGGGTAACAGCTGTTATCGAGGTTATCACCTATGTTCCCATGCTCGGCGCAGGCGGTACTTATCTCAGCTTCGTTACAGGTAACATCACAAACCTCAAGCTTCCCGTTGGTCTTGCGGCTATGGAAAATGCAAAGGTTCGTGCAAACACCGAAGAAGGCGAAGTCATTTCAACAATTGCTATCGGCGTTTCATCAATCACAACAACCGTTATCATCGCAGTCGGCGTTCTTGCTTTCTCACCCGTTCTTCCTCTCATCACAGCGGAAGGTTCGGTGTTCAAGCCTGCATTTGAGTGGGTTCTTCCCGCGCTTTTCGGTGCGCTCGGTGCAAGCTACTTTGCAAAGCATTGGAAGCTCGTTCCTCTGCCCGTAATCGTCGGCGTTATCGTTCTCATTTTCTCACCCACAATGGGTGTCGGCACCCTTATGTTTGTAACAATCGTTGCAGCCGTTGCAGGCGCATTCGGCTTTTACAAAGCAAACAAATTATAATCAGCAAAAGCCATTCCGTTCAATGTGAGCGGAGTGGCTTTTTTAGTGCAGAGTTCAGAGCGCAGAACGCAGAGTTGATTAATGAATAATTCTGCAATTTTCATCCCGAAAACTGCTCTTTTTATATGATGTTTATAAAAATACTTGTATTTTTTTATTTGTTGTGCAAAATTACACTTGATATCAGGAAAAAATTAGGTTAATATATTAGAGGTTTTAAATTATCATCTCTTTTGAAAGGAGAAATTCAAAATGATTAACTATTCACGCGAAGTACAGGAAATGTGCTGCGTAGCCAAGGGACCCAACCACGGCCCCGCACCCATCCCCGAAGAGGGCAAGTGGGTCAAGGCTTACGAAATCAAGGATATTTCCGCTTTCACACACGGTGTTGGCTGGTGTGCTCCTCAGCAGGGCGCTTGCAAGCTTTCACTCAACGTTAAAAACGGTATCATCGAAGAGGCTCTTGTTGAAACAATCGGTTGCTCAGGTATGACTCACTCAGCTGCTATGGCTGCTGAAATTCTCCCCGGCAAGACAATCCTTGAAGCTCTCAACACAGACCTCGTTTGCGATGCTATCAACACAGCTATGAGAGAACTCTTCCTCCAGATAGTTTACGGCCGTTCACAGTCCGCTTTCTCGGATGACGGTCTTTCAGTCGGCGCAGGTCTTGAAGACCTCGGTAAGGGTCTCCGTTCACAGGTTGGTACAATGTACGGCACAAAGGTTAAGGGCGTTCGTTATCTTGAAATGGCTGAAGGCTATGTTACAAGACTTGCTCTCGATGATGACAATCAGGTTATCGGCTATGAATTCGTTTCACTCGGCAAGATGACAGACTTCATCAAGAAGGGCGACACACCCAACGACGCATACAATAAGGCAATCGGTACCTACGGCAGATTCGCAGATGCCGCTAAGTACATCGATCCCAGAAAAGAATAATTGCAGGAGGTAAGGAATAATGGCATTATTTGAAAGCTACGAAAGACGTATTGACCAGATCAATGCTTGTCTTAAAGAATACGGCATTTCTTCAATCGAAGAATGCAAGGAAATCACTCTTGCAAAGGGCGTCGATTGCGACAAGATAGTAAGAGAAACTCAGCCCATCTGCTTTGAAAACGCTGTTTGGGCATACACTGTAGGCTGCGCTATCGCTATCAAGACAGGCTGCACAAAGGCTGCAGATGCAGCAGCAGCAATCGGTATCGGTCTCCAGTCATTCTGCATCCCCGGTTCAGTTGCTGACAACAGAAAAGTTGGTATCGGCCACGGTAACCTCGGCAAGATGCTTCTCTCAGAAGAAACAGAATGCTTCTGCTTCCTCGCAGGTCACGAATCATTTGCAGCTGCTGAAGGCGCTATCAAAATTGCTCTTAACGCTAACAAAGTAAGAGTTAAGCCCCTTCGTGTTATCCTTAACGGTCTCGGCAAGGATGCAGCAATGATCATCTCAAGAATCAACGGCTTCACATACTGCAAGACAGAGTTCGATCCCTATGCTGAAACAGTTACCGTTGTTGAAGAAAAAGCATATTCAACAGGCGACAGAGCAAAGGTTAAGTGCTACGGTGCAGACAACGTTCCCGAAGGCGTTGCTATCATGAAGCTTGAAAACGTTGGCGTTTCCATCACAGGTAACTCAACCAACCCCACAAGATTCCAGCATCCCGTTGCAGGCACATACAAGAAGTGGTGCAACGAAAATGGTGTTAACTACTTCTCAGTTGCATCGGGCGGCGGCACAGGCCGTACTCTTCATCCCGATAACATGGCAGCAGGTCCCGCTTCCTACGGTATGACAGATACAATGGGTCGTATGCACTCAGACGCACAGTTCGCAGGTTCATCATCAGTTCCCGCTCACGTTGAAATGATGGGTCTCATCGGTGCAGGTAACAACCCCATGGTTGGTATGACCGTTGCTTGCGCAGTTGCTGTTGAAGAGGCAATGAAATAATTTAAAAACAACACCAATCCCTGTTCTCATCCGAGGGCAGGGATTTTTGTTTTATGCCAAATTCCAAATACTTGTAATGTTGTTGATATTATGTTAAAATAATATCAAAAGGAGGCTGTGAAATGAAAAAATTCTTATCTTTGATTCTTGCTTTGCTTATGGTGTTTTCCGCTGTCGGCGTGAACGCATTTGCAAAAGAGGAGGATGCACCCGTTATTTTTGTTCCGGGTTTCCTTCAGCCTTATATGTATATTGAAAATGAGGACGGCGGCGAGGATGAATATCTTTGGCTGCCGATGAAAGAAAAAATATTCAAAAGAATTGTTGACGATATGCCGAATTTTATTATGTCAATCTTCGGCTTGTTTTACGGCGATGTTGAGAATTTCGGTGTAACGCTCGGCGGCGGTGCATATGCGGTTGCGGAGAAAATGCGTTGCAATCCCGACGGTTCATCGGTTTATCCCGTTGTTCATTATAAAAACGACCCTGCCGAATCGAATGCCGCAAATCTCAAAAAAATTGTCAGCAAAGAGGCGGAAAGAAAAAATATTCTTTTCGAGGATTTTATTGATTATGCGGTTGCCAACGGATATTCCGAGCTTGAAAACATATTTATCTTTGAATACGATTCAAGATATGATTCGATTACTCTCGCTCAGGAACTCCGTACATTTATCAAGGACGTAAAAGAATATACAGGTTCCGATAAAGTTAATCTTTTCACAATCAGCTACGGCGGACTCATAACGGCAACATATCTTTATTATTATATGGATGAAGGCGACATCGGAAAGGCAGTTCTGAATGTTCCGCCTCTCCGGGGCACTGATTTCCCTGACAGACTTTTCAGACAGAATGTTGACCTGCCCCTTTACACCCTTGTGGATTTTGTTGAGAGCGTTCTCGGCGTCGGTACGGAAATTGCCGCTTTACTTAAATCGGCTGACGGCGACTTCCTTGATACTGTTCTCAACGGCGCAAGCGGCGGTATGCTGGAAGTAGTCCGTTATTGGAGCTCGCTTTACGCAATCACATCAACGGAATATTACGAAGGTATGAAAAAGGATTTTCTTGATCCCGTTGAAAGCAAGGGAATAATCGAGCGAAATGATATTATTCATTATGAGATTATGCCTGCAATGAAAAAAACATTCGAAAAATGCTTGAAAAACGGCATTGATGTTTCTGTCATTACCTGCACGGGCAGCGACATCTGCCTCGGCGGTGATCTTAACGGAGATATCCTTGTTCCCGCATACAGTGCATCGGGTGCAACCGTTGCAAAGAAGGGCGAGCGTTTTCCCGACGGCTATAAGGGAGTGAAAACTTCGTGCAGCAATCCTGCTCATAACCATATTTCACCTTCAATGGAAGTTGATGCTTCAAGCGCTTATCTTCCCGAAAACACGTGGTTTATTGAGGATTCGTATCATGCGATGTTTGAACTTGAGGAATATGTTATTTCTCTTTCCGCAAAGCTTGTTTTCACGGATGAACTCAAAGATGTTTATTCAGATCCCGCATATCCCCAGTTTGAGTATTCAAACAATCCTCATCAGGGAATTTATGCAAAATTCAATAACAGCTCATGCGGATATCTTTCATCTGCCGATGATGTTCTGATTATCAGAAATGTTTACAGCAGAAGTGCAGTTAAAATCTTATCCGTAAAAGTGAACGGCACAGATCTTGAATTCAAGGCATTGACTTCAAAAATGCTTCTTCCGGGCGAAAGCATAGAAGTTCCTTTCAGCGGCGATGTTCCGGAAGCTGATGCCAAAAGAAGCGAGCTTGTTATTAAATATGCCAAAGCGGGCATTGTCAGCGGCATCACTTCGAAAACTTTTGAGATAACCATAAACAACGAATAATCATTAAAACGGTTTGCATTGCAGAACGCAAGGCAGACCGTTTGTTTTTTTGCTTGCTTATTCATTATAAAATGATATAATTAAATTATCAAAGAGAGGGGATGGAAAATATGGCAGTCAAAACGAAACTCTCGTCCGAATGGATTTACAGATTTTATAAAGAACTCGAAAAAAACGGAATCGAAAATCACGGTTTGCTGATTGAGCAGGGCGGCGAAATTGTATTTGAGGAATATGCATACCCTTATTCCGCCGATATGCCGCATACGATGTTTTCACTGACAAAATCGGTTGTGGCTACGGCGGCGGGATTTGCGATTGATGAGGGCCTTTTTGCTCTTGAGTCAAAGATTTTGCCGTTCTTTCCCGAATATGAGCATTGCAAAAGCGATGAGTGGGAGAATCTGACCGTGCGTTCCGTGCTTACAATGCAGAGCAACAAGGAATTTACATTTCTTCAGGATATGACGGGCAACTATGCGGAAATGTTTATGAAGGCGCCGTTCAGAAAAGACAAAGGATTTCTTTACAGCAATAATGATGCCCATATGGCAGCAGCTCTGATTCAGAAATGTTCGGGGATGAGCCTTGTTGATTATCTTACTCCCAGACTTTTTGAGCCCCTCGGAATCACTCCGCCTGCGTGGGAAACCAACTCGATCGGCGAATGTATCGGCGGGACGGGTGCATATATGACTCTGCGCGACCTCGCGAAAATCTGCCGTTGCTATGCTGATGGCGGTGTGTATAACGGGAAGCAGGTTGTTCCCGCTTGGTGGGCAAAAGAGGCAACAAAAAAGCAGGTTGATCTCGGCAAAAGAGAAAACGAAGACGGCTACGGCTATCTTTTCTGGATTTATGATGATATTTTCAGCATGACGGGTATGTTCGGTCAGCAGGTGTCCTATATTCCGAAGTATGATGCGGTTGTTGCGATTTTTAACTGCGCACTTGAGGACGGAGAAAACGCAAAGCTGATGCGCAATGTTCTTGCAAGAGCACTTGAAGGCGGTTCAATCGAAGAATGGGATAAAAAGCTTGCCGATTACCTTGTCTACAGAAATGAAACTCCGATATCGTGCATCGGAATGCCCGACATCCCGACGGGTAAAACCTTTTACATAACTCCCGCCTCCGACTTGCTTGCGAAATCCATGTTTCCTGCAAGTATTATACCTCGCTCGCTCACTTCGAGTTTTGCGAAAAGACCCAAATCAAATCTTAACAAAGTATCATTTGAAACAAGTGAAGATGTGCTTACCGTCAAGTGGTTCGAAGAGGAAGATGAAGTTATGATCAACTGCGGTCTTGACGGAAATCCGAGAATGTCGGAGTGCAGCATTAAGGGTTATCCCTATAAAATTTGGGCATACGCTTTTATGAAAGACGGCGTTCTGAATGCCGTTGTGAAGCCTGTTAACACTCTTGCAACGCAGTTCATAACCTTTGAATTTTCGGGCGATACGGTTAAAATTGCAATGAGAAGCACCCCGTCTTTCCCCGGATTCATAAAGAAGAATGCGGGACAGAGTTCGTTTGTCAGAAACAGCGGTGTTCTCAAGCCGATTATTATGAAAAGCGTTGATGCATTTCTGAAAACCTGCGAGATGCCGATGACCTTCAAGGCAAAAAAGAGATAGTATTGTGTTCCGTTTTCGTCAAAGATTTCCGAGTCGAGAGAATCTGTCAGCGAAAATGAAGAAAATATTTTTTATCCCCACGGTTGTGCAAAGCTCCGTATAACGGAGTTGCCGATAATTTAAATATATTTTTGTCACAAATTAACAGTTGACATTTCTGACCGAATGATATATCATATATTCGAACAAATGTTCTGAGCGTGGAGGCGTTATTTTGGTCAGAAAGGTTTTTGTTGATGTATATGTTCTTGTTGATAAGAACGGCAAGCGCCGCCCTCTGCGCATTCAATGGGAGGATGGAACGGTCTATACCGTTGAACGTCTTATCAACAGATGCCGTGCAAAGTCGCTCAATGTAGGTGGTGGAGAAATCCGATACACCGTACAGATAAACGGAAGAGAAACCTTTATCTATGAGGATAATCACGGCAAATGGTTCGTTGAGGGAAAATGCTGAAACGGGATGCCATGCGAGTTCGCACGACATCCCGTTTTGTTTTATATTTCCGTGTCGGTTATTCTTTCGATTTCGATTGATTCGGTGTAAATATCATAGGGGTTGTTTTCGTCAAGAACAATCAGTCTGCCGCCTCTTTCTTCGCCGTAGGTGAAATAACCTGCGCCGAGTGTCTGATAAAGGCTGATGCCGTCGATTCTGATGTGAAAATCGTTAACGTGGTCGTGTCCGAAGAATGCGGCAACCATTCCGCCTGTCTTTTTCCAGCTTTCAAACTGTCTTCTGTGGTCATTTTCCAATGACGGCGGGCAGGGGCATTCTCTGATTCTGCCTTCAAGGATTTCGTGACCGAACCTGAAATATTTGCCGTCACGGAATAATGAATAATCATCATCCGCGGCCACTTCCGCAAGTCCGTCGCACATCTGCTGAACGGGCATATGCTGAAACAGAATTGAGGGCAGGGGAGTGCCGCCGTTGGCAGCTTTGAGTTCGGCGGATTTCTTTTCATACCAGTCAATCTGATCATCGTGCACGCAGTCATAAGAAAGACCGCCCTGAGAATTGCGCTGATAGTCGTTTGAGTCGATGAGCCAGAGAGCAAAAGCGTCTCTGTTATCGTTGCTGCTTTTGATTGTTACGCAGCAGTTGCCGCAACCGTATACGTCCGCATCGTTCAGGTTTGAACGGCAGTTCGGATATTCCATATACTGCATCATCTGGAATTCGGTGTGAAAGCCTTCTTCACCGTCGTGATTGCCGAAGACAACACAAAGCGGAATGTTACGCTCTCTTATGGGTGCCGTGATTTTCTGAATGGTGCTTTTCACAAGGTCATATGTGAATTCCTTCCAGTAACCGCTGATGTTGTCTCCTCCGAAAACAACAAGGTCGGGATTTGTCTTTTCAACAAGCTTTTCGATAACGTTCAGAGATTCTTTGTCACGGCTTTCGGGGATTTCTCTGTTTTCATCATCGTCCATTTCGGGCTCAACGTCGTGGATATCCGTTATGAGAAGTATGCGGAATTTGCCGTTTTTTCCGAATTTCAGAGGCTCGGGATTTTCTCTGCTGAATTTTGCAGATCTGAATTTATGAGGTGTGCCCATAGCACCGATGCACGGAAGCATAAGCCCCGATAAAAACGCCTTGAAAATTTTACTCATAATAAACACTCCTTATTGCAAGTGATTCAATATAATATATTGTATTTCGGCTGTTGACATTTGTCAACAGCGTTGTATGGGGTAAATACGGCTTGGTTTTTTAACATCAGTCAACTCTTTTCTGAATTACATCTTTGACAGAAACAAAAAAATCCGAACCCATTGCCGATTGGCATTAAGTTCGGATTTCTCCAATGTGGTGGACGTTAACCATCACCTTTGGCATTCACCGTTTTTGGATACTTGCCTTCAGGGTTTTCAAATCCACGCTTTTGCATCAATCAAAAATGCAAATAAAATACCGTAAATAGAACCTATTCTCTATCAAGAATATTTCCTTCAGAGTCAATGAAAAAGAAGTGATAGATATTATCTACAAGTTCATCTAACTCGTATTCATATTTTTCTGAATAAATTGTTGCTGCTTCAATAAAATTATCAGCTTCGATTTCTTTGACTGAACTTGTAAATTTAATATCCAAGGCACACTCTTTATTTCTTACTCTTTTGATTTTTTCCTCTGTATCACAGTTGGAACAAAAAACTCTGTAAATCACAACTATCCTCCTCTCATATAGTATTTCTTAATTTAATTCCTCCTTCTTTAAATCATTATACAACATAGCTACGGCTAAATGTCACCCCCCCTCTACCAACATTTTCATAAGAACAAAAGCACGCTCTTTGCTTGATGCACCGAGCGTGCTTTTTCTATAATCATCCGTTGTGAATCGCTTTTTAAAACGGAACTTTTTGGTGAACTGTGTCAATGAAATTTCAAAATCAATGAATTATAATGTCGAAAGGAGTAAAAAATTGAAGAATTTTGGAGGTGTTAGTATAAGCAAATTAACGCCTGACAGACTCAACGGTGTCTATGCAGAATTGACTGATTTGGTTGGAATGGATAATATGATAAAAATTTATACCAACTATAAAGGTCAGCAAATTAACTTTCCCGTAAAGCTTTGGTCAAAGGACTATATTGCGGAACAAATCAAAGAAGAATACAACGGTCACAACATCGGTTCACTTGCAACAAAGTTCGGATATTCAGAGCGTTGGATTCGGAAGATAGTCAACAACAAATAAGGGTCGGGGGGTGAAGTAATGGAAGCGTTTCAAGCAGTCTTGGGATTTATTCTCGGCGTAATAATATTTCTGATAATGCTTTCTAAATTGAGAGTCATTTTTATGGGATATTATGTGATGGTTTTCTTCTTTGTGATTTCACTTGCCCTTGGTATGATTCTTGCAAAGATTTTTAGTTGGCTTGTAATAATACTGATTGTTATAGGTGTTATTGCATATCTGTATTTTAAATTTTCAGATGACAGTCCTCCGCCAAACAATCAGGAAAAAACAGAAGAAACCAAAGATTCACAGAACACAAAATCAACAAATTCAGAAAACGAATGATAAGGGGTATCAAAATGGAAAACAACTACAAAGAAAAACTTGGTGAAATTGCAAATGAAGCTCAAAACGTTGTAAGCTCAATTGCAACAGAAGAAAACAAACAAAAAGTTGCCGAAGCAGCAGAAACAACAGTAAAGAAAGTTAAATCACTCAACAAAAAGACTCTGATTATAATTGCAGTTGCAGTAGTTGCTGTTATTGCTATATTCTCATTGTTCGGTGGAAACGAACACGAAAAAGTAGTTGAAGATTATATATCTGAATATTACGAAGATAAAGTGAAATCCATAAAAGAGGTTTGGAGCGACAAATATGAAGTCGATTTAGGCTACGGAAATTGGGTAGATGCCGAAGCCACTCTTTTTCAGGTTAAAGGAAAAGAGTATTATTACATCTTCCTTGTAACATCTGCAGGAGACTATGTTGATATTGAAGAATCGGCATATTCAAAAAAATCTGATATGAAGAGTGAATTGAAAATTGCAAAAAAATCGGCTAAAGATGGTGTTAAAAGCGGCAAAAAAGAAGGCGTTATAAGATAATCAAATCCCGTTCAATCGGACAAAACCGACTGAACGGGATTTTTGTATAAGGAGGCAATATGCAATATTTTATTCTTGGATTTGTGGTAGGATTCACAGTATTATCCGTCACAGACAAAGCATTTCTTTGAAAGGTAGGTGAACAATAATGTTATCAGCTTTATTTGTAACAACAGCATTATCCGCTTCGGCTAAAACGGCAATAGAACTTTTCGGTTGCGGTGTGATTGCAGCGATGAATCTGTATTGCGGAACAAAGCTTCCGAGAAACAAGAGGTCAAAGACATGACAGTAATAAATACTCTTAATGACATTGAAGAAAGCAACCTTGACTACCGCCTCAAATTCTACTTGAACAAGCGTTTCCGTGTCCTTTCCCAATCATTGAAAACTGAAAATTTAGTATGCTTCGGTTCAATGTTTGTGTTTGAGGATAATTTTGATTCAAACGCTCTTTCCGACATCGGCATACATTGTCCGCCGTCCGAAATAACCTTTGAAAATGTAACAAGAATTCATATTTTGTACAGCCGAGAGGAGTTCAACATTCTTCTTGGCTGTGTTGTTTTAAACAACGATTTTGCGGTTGATATTGTATGCGTAGAAGGCGTAAGCAATAAAGAACTTGAAGCAAATATGATTTCAAATATCGACCGAGAAGAAATATGGTTTTATCCACAAGGAGAACAAAATGAATAACACAATTGAAAGAACAAGCGAAATAAAAACTACAGCAGTATTCAGCAAGGATTTAAAACACAGATATTGTCTGAAAATGGAGTGGAATAAGAAAAAGAAATCTTGTGCCATTCTGATGACCTACCCAAGCACGGCAGATGAATTCATCCTCGACCAAACAACAATGCTCGTAAGAAACGGAGCAATCAAAAACGATTTCGGCTCTGTTTCAATCGTCAACATCTTTTCGCTTCTTGAAGCCGAACTCCCCAAAAGCGACAGAATAAACGCTTCTGTTGTTCTTCAGGAGTGTTCCGATGCTGACATCATCCTCGTTGCATTCGGCAGAAACACAGCACATCAGGAACAAAAAGAACGGATGCTTGAAATGCTCGCAGACTACAAAGACAAGCTCCATACCATCATTGACAAAAACGGCAGTCCGTACTCTCACCCTCTTTCGCCAAAGGCAAGAGAGTGGAAAATCGAAAAGCTCAAAGTTTGAATCTGACAAGACAAAGGACATTTTTTAAAAAATCTGTTCTTTGTCTTGGATTTTCGGATTTTCGGAGAAATCGCCGTTTCGCCGCCTTGAACAAAGGCAAACGCATTTCCCAAAAACGGATTTTTTTTGGAAAAATCCCAAAGCAAATCCGTTCACAAAAAATTAATAATTCAATCAGCACACCCGTATAGGCATAATAAGTTATGGGTATAACCGAGTGGTCACAAAAACTCCGAAAACAAGGTTCTTGACAAATCGGAAAATTCTTTCTAAATTGTAGTTGTAATCCAGACGAAAGGAGGCGAAAAATATGAATACTGTTGATTTTTCAAAAATTTATCATTTGTCGGATGAAGAATTTTCAAACGCAAAAGTGTCCTCTCTTTTTCCGTATTTTGTCAGAGTGATAAATAACAACAAGAAATATATATGCTGTATGAAATCAGATGAAAAAAATACATATAACATCATTTCAACTTACATAAAGATAGTAAAAAAATATGTCGATTCAGACAGCAAAAAAGTAAAATTTTTAATAGAATACGACAACGGAATTGAGACCGCAGAAATCTATGCAGACCGTTCCGTTCTTTCAAAAAATGGAATTGAGGAAATAATTAACTATGGCGTTGAGTTCGACACTCAAAAATATAGATATTTGCTTAAATATCTTATGTTTTCCGAACAGAATGCCCCCGTTGAATACTCGCATACCCAACTTGGTTGGAGTAATCTTAACGGAAAAACCGTTTTCAAAAGCGGAAAACTCATTTCAGCCGATGAAAGCGGTGCAAAAAGTACATATTTCGGAAATCTTGACCTTGCTCCTTCGGGAAGCAGGGAAAAGTGGTTCGAAATGGTCAAAACAGAAGTCATAGGCAATATTCCTTTGACAACCGCTATGCTTGCAGGATTTGCAAGTCCGATACTCGGATACTTGAACCAAAAGTATGACCTCGGCTCTGTTTTGCTTAATCTCTCAAATTCGAGCAGTAAAGGCAAAACAACTGCGGCTATGCTCGCAACAAGTGTATTCGGCAATCCTGCGATGAACAAGTCAACGCTAATCACATTCAATGCAACCAATAATGCTCTTGTCAACTTTGCGGCACAATGCAATTCGCATACAATCGCTCTCGATGAAGCAGTAATTAGTACGGCAAGCGATGTGACCAAGCAATTATATACCCTTTGTTCGGGCAGAGATAAACTACGCCTTAACACGGATAGCGAGCTTAAAGAAGCTGCTTCTTTTTCCTCTTTCATAATTTCAACCGCAGAATTTGATTTGATTCCTGACTCTGCAACTAATGGCATAAGGGCGAGAGTATTTGAACTTAACGATACTTTCACTACATCAGCCGAAAACAGTGTTAAAATCAAGTCAATCGTAGCCGAAAACTATGGTTTTGCAGGCTATGAATTTGTTGAGTTTTTAATGAAAGAAAAGATAAACTGCATTGAAAAAGACTATTTGAAATGCCAAAAAGTATTGTTGGAACACTATTCCGAAAAAAATAGATTCAACGAAAAAGGTGAACTGACAGAACGAATTTTTTCTAAATTGGCTATTCTTCTTCAAACAGCGGTTTATTTTAAACAATGTTTCGGAATTGAGATACAAAATGAAATAATTGATTATTTGTTATCTATTGAAAACAAGATAAGCAAAAATTCTGACAGAACCAAATATCTGATTGACTGTATACTTCAGTTTGTTGCTTTGAACAAAAATAATTTTATCACTAACGAAAATGATTTTTATCAACCAAAAACTCCGTTTGGAAAAATAGTTAAACGAACTTCAGAAACTGAAATAACAATTTTAAAAAGCAAAGCAGACGAAGTGTTCAAAGAAAATAACATATCTGACTCCAGAAATCTATTGAATTTACTTAAAGAAAAAAAGATGCTTGATTCCGAAAAAGACAGACCAAGCAAAAGATGTAGAATTACTCGTGATTCAGAAGAGCAAGCTTGTTATATTTTTAAAATTAAATTTAACTATTGTAATTAAATTTCAGAAAAGGAGGCATTCCCAATGGATGCATCAATTTTTGACAACGCAAAAAAATTCAAGCGTATTCCCAAGCAATCAAATACTCAAAAGAGCTGTATTACTATAGTATATGCTCCGACGGGTAAGAGAATTGAACTTTCAAAAAAAGTTCATGAAATGCTCGGTAATGCCGAAAAGGTCGAGTTCTTATTCGACAGCGACAAAAAAGTTCTTATAGTTTACCCCGACGAAAACGGTTCATCGGTAAAAATCAACAAGAACAAAGCAGTCGTATATGATTCCGAACTTATTAAGGAAATCATAACCGAATTCAACCTCGATTTCGAAAACCGTTCAAGTATGGGATTCGAAAAATTTGAAGCCGTTGAAGGCAAAGAAAATACCGTATGTTTTATTCTTGCATAAGCACCTCGTGTCGCTGATGCAAAATTAGCTCAAAGCTAATCCCAAGGGTTTATAACCGTCCCGAGCTTCTCGGGAAAGATAAAATAACTCACGGGAGGTGCAAATATGCAAGACCTTAATTTCTGTGTCATTTTTAAAAATGAAGATGAGAAACAAAGCAGTGATTTCATTGCGGATAATGACCTCTTTAATGAGGTGGTTTCGATGATTACTGAAGAAATAATATTTAATAAAAAAGAAAATAATAAAAATTGATATATAATGACACAACGCCCGACTACATCTTTATAAAATTGCAGTCGGGCGTAACTATCTCTATTTGAAAAATATATTATAACTTTGAATAAAAACAAGGAGTGATTTTTATGAGAGAAACACTTGAACATAACAACTTACAACCTGCGGTAGGATATTGCCGTTATTCATCAAACGCCCAGCGTGAAGAATCAATCGCAGCACAAAAAAGAGCCATCGGAAGCTACTGTGCAATCAGCGGCTACGAAATCGTTGAATGGTATTGTGATGAAGCCATTTCAGGCACAACAGATAAAAGACCCGAATTTCAACGCCTCATTACTGACATTGAAAACAACAAAGTTAAAACACTTATTGTGCATAAATTAGACCGCTTTTCAAGAAACAAAAAAGACACTTTTGATTATCTCGATTTGTGTGAAGATTGCGGAGTAAAGGTCATTTCCGTTTCAGAACCCATCGGCAATTCACCTGCAGATAAAATGCTTTTAACCGTTCTTTCGGGAATAAATGAATATTATGTTCAGAACCTTTCAACCGAGGTAATGAAAGGCTTAAAAGAAAATGCCTTCAAATGCGAAAGTACTGGTGGTCCACCCCCTCTCGGATATGACTTCGTTGATAAAAAGCTTGTCATAAACAAAACAGAGGCAGAAGCAATCAAGCTCATCTATGAAATGTGTGCCGAAGGATATGGCTACGGAAAAATTATTGACCGCCTTAATCTTCTCGGATACAGAACCAAAAAGGGCAATAAATTCGCCAAAAATTCTTTATGTGACTTAATTACAAACGAAAAGTATAAGGGTGTTTATGTTTTTAATAAACGCTCAAGTAAGGCAAAGAGAGATAAAAAGCGTAACAATCACAAATTCAAATCCGATGAAGAAATCATCAGAATCCCCAACGGATGCCCTGCAATAGTCAGCGAGGAGCTTTGGAACAAAGCAAATGCAGTCCGCAAGGTCACGGGCAAATTGAAGTCAAACGCTAAAAGACAATATCTGCTCACAGGTATGCTCGTCTGTGCAGAATGCGGTGCAAAAATGCACGGAAATTTGAGAACATCAACAAAAGGTCGCAAATATATGACCTACAGATGCAATAACAGAATCAATCAACACTCTTGCAATAAAAAAGAAATAAGAACGGAAATCGTTGATGACTTTGTCCTTGACGAAGTTTTCAAGAATTTCTTCACAGATGCAACAATCAGCAAGTTGACTGATGCAGTAAATAAACACAGAAACAGTATTCTTATGTCAAGCGACAGATATCAGAATGTCAAAGAAGGACTCGATGCTGACCTTAAAACAAGAGATGTTCTGATTGAAGCATTGGAAGAAACTCAAAGCATCGCAATAAGTTCGAGAATCAAAGAAATCGAAGAAAAAATAACTGCATCTCAAAACTTCATAACCAACTACAAGAAGGCTTGCAGAACTCAACTCACCGATGATGATATAAAAGATGCTCTTGAACCTCTCAAAGAGCGTATGAAAAAGGCTGAAAGCATCGAGCAAACAAAGCTCATTCTTTCGCATCTGATTGACAGAATAGAGGTCGGCGACAATAAAATCATCCTATATTTGAAATTCTCTGTGCCGCAGAATACAGAAGCGGAAAAGTCAGAAGAAATCTGTGTTGAACCTTTTGTTTTTAACTCATCAATAAGCAGAAAAGCGATAGAAACATATAAATCACTGAATCAGGAATCATATGTCAGTCCTGATATGTTTAAAACCAGATTAAAATCCTTCAATTGCAGAAACTAAAATTTGGGCAGACACATCACACCGTGTCTGCCC
>JAZNFD010000104.1:0-1973 GCA_045588975.1 Acutalibacteraceae bacterium
TATACAGATTTGCTTATTCAATTTAACATGGTTCTAAAATGAGACATACTGCCAGAAAAAGAAAAGACACGCAACAGCGTGTCTTTTCTTTTTCAATGAAATTCGCCTTGCGGCGAGTGAAATAGCTTCGCTGTGAAATACGCTAACGCGTATGAAATATTTGCTTCGCAAATGTTATGGGCGAATTTTATTTCACATTTTGCCAACGGCAAAATATTTCATAATCCGTAAGGATTATTTCATATGGCGTAGCCATATTTCATTTTATTGGGACACCCGTACCGATTGTAATTTTTTATAAGATATGATAAAATTATCTTAAATAAAAAAATTGTCGCAAGGAGATTTTTATATGAGCAATTATTTTAAACATACCCCTGCGGTTTTTGCGGTTGACAAATACTATCAGATTATGATGCCCTGCGAAAAATCCTGTTTTTTCTTTGTTAAAGTCGGCGACAAATTTTATTATGACGAATCAAACGGCATTATGCGTTCAAGAAATAAAATTCACAAGGTTGAAGTGCCTGCCGATGAGCTTGATAATGCCAAAGAATATACGGTTTGCATCCGACCCATTATCATAAGAAAAGCATATTTTTCAAAAACAAAAAATGTGCTTGAAAAAAAATACAAATTTTACCCCATCCCCGAAAACAACATCAGAGCATATCATATCGCCGATGCTCACAACAATATCAAAGAACCGATAAAAGCTGCAGAAACTTTCGGTAACATTGATTTTCTGATTTTAAACGGCGATGTTATCGAGGACAGCAGCAGCCCCAAAAATTTTATGAACATATATGTAATCGGTTCCCGTTTAACAAAAGGCGAAAAGCCTATAATCTTCTCAAGGGGCAACCACGATTTAAGGGGTAATTTTGCCGAGAAGTTTGCGGAATATACACCTACTCATCAGGGCAACACATATTACAGCTTCCGCATTGGAAATATCTGGGGAATTCTGCTTGACTGCGGCGAAGACAAGAACGATGACCACGAAGAATACGGTCACACCATTGCCTGTCACGTTTTCAGAGAACGTCAGTCAGATTTTCTCAAAAATATAATCAAAAACAAAGAAAGTGAATACGAAGCAGAAGGCGTTAAACATAAGCTCGTCATCTCCCACAACGCTTTTGTTCACAGATATCATTCTCCGTTTGACATTGAACAGGATCTTTTTGCCGAATGGTCAGAGCTTCTCAGAGAAAATGTGAAACCTGATGTTATGATTTGCGGTCACGCGCACGAGTTAAACATCTATTATCCCGAAAACAGCGCTTGGAACACCAACGGCAGCATCTGCCCCGTTGTGATCGGCAGTACAATTAAAAAGAAGACGCCTGTTTATTTTGCAGGCTGCGGTTATATTTTTAATGATAAAAATATTGAAATTGTTTTCACGGACAGCAACGGTGAAACTTTAAGAAAAGAACAATTGCACCTTGGAAATAAATCATTATAAACTTTGTCAGAGAACAGCACCCAATTGTAAACTCAGATTGTGTACGATATAACCTTCTCGACAAATAAGAATTTGTAGGAATGAAAACTATGATTAATGCTAACGAATACGGTTTTTTACCCGGAAACAACCCATATAAAAATTCTGAAGCTTTTCAGAAAGCTGTTGATAAGGGCGGAGTAATTCAGGTTACCGCTCCCGGTACTTACAGTATTTCCGAGCAAATTGAAATCGGCGACAACACAAAGCTTGTGTTCTGCGAGGGTGTGATTCTCCGGCGTGAAGCAAGTGTGAACGGTATTAACGGCTGTGCCTTTATAAACAAGGGTGCGCTCAAGGGCGAATATAACAGCAACATTGAAATTGTCGGATTGCATCTTGAATGCAACGGCATCGAAAGCAACGACTTTGGTGTTGACAGCCGTATTGCAGGCTTGCGTGCACAGGTTGCAATGATTTATGTTGAAAACTTGAAAATTGATAAATATGAGTGTCACGGCTT
>JAZNFD010000105.1:0-3435 GCA_045588975.1 Acutalibacteraceae bacterium
GTTAAGGATTTGCTCCGTTTTGTGCCTTGATAAGCCAAAAATCCTCACGATAAAAAATCTTCGACCTGAAAGCGAAAGATTTTAAAATGATTTTTGGCGGTTGAGTGAGCAGGAAGGCTGACGCCTTTCAATCACGAAACGCCGAAAAGCGTTGAAAAGACTTGCTTTCAGGCATAGTTCGGATTGCTCCCGCCACTCTATCTGGAATATTCTGCGGCACGGGTTGTTGCAAGAACATCGCAACGTTCATTTTCGGGGTGCCCCGCATGACCTTTTACCCAGACAATTTTATATTCATGCTTGCGGATTTCTGCTATCAGTTCCTGCCATAGTTCGGGATTGAGAACGGGTTTTTTGTCTGCTTTTTTCCAACCGTTTTTCATCCAGTTCCATATCCATCCCTGCAAAAATGCATCCGCAACATATTTTGAATCGGTATATATTGTAACATCGCATTTTTCTTTGAGCTTTTTCAGCGCTTCAATAACCGCAGTAAGCTCCATTCTGTTGTTGGTTGTTGAAGCTTCTCCGCCGCTCAGCTCTTTTTCGTGAGCGCCGTAGCGAAGAATTGCTCCCCAGCCGCCCGGCCCCGGATTGCCCGAGCAGGCGCCGTCGGTAAATATATCAACTTTTTTCAGCTTTTCCATAATTTTACTCCATAAATTAATCTTTTTTGATTATATCATCAAATCCGCAGTTAAACAAGATATATTCAGATTATTTATCATATAATTTGTCAATAATAATTCAGAAAAATCTGAAAGGACTGATTATATGAAAGCAGTAATTATGGCAGGCGGAGAAGGACAACGTCTCAGACCTCTTACGTGTACTCTTCCCAAGCCGATGGCTAAAATTCTCGGAAAACCCGTTCTTGAGTATATTTTTGATCTTCTTTGTATTAACGGAGTTACCGAAGCGGCTGTTACGCTTGGATATATGCCGCATGTCGTTGAGAAAAGATATGAATACGGCTACAAAAATCTGAACATTAATTTTATAAAAGAAGATGAACCACTCGGTACTGCAGGAAGCGTAAAAAATGCCGCCAAAGAATATAATGAACCGTTTATTGTTATCAGCGGAGATGCATTATGCGACTTTGATCTTGAAAAAATAATGCTTTTTCACAAGGCGAGTAATTCAAAATTAACAATTGTTGCAACTGATGCACATGACCCGAGAGAATACGGAGTTATAAAAGTCGGAGAGCATAACAGAGTGGTTGGATTTATTGAAAAACCTTCCTGGAATCAGGCGATCAGTACCTTAGCAAATACGGGCGTATATATTATTAATCCCGAGTGTCTGGAGTTGATTCCTTGCGGTAAAAAATATGATTTTGCATCCGATTTGTTTCCTTTGATGCTTGAACGAGAAATGCCTGTTTTTTGTTATCATACCGACGGATATTGGTGCGATATCGGAAGTACAGATGCCTATATTAAATGTCAGCGTGATATGTTTGACGGTAAAATCAATGTTCCGATGAATCCGACTGCAGGCGGAATTTACACGGAAAACGGATTGCCTCACGGTGATTACAGTGTTGTTCCTCCCGTGTATATCGGAAGCAATGTTGAAATTGAAGACGGAGCCGTTATCGGACCGTATGCTGTAATAGATGATAATTGCTTTATCGGCAAAAATGCAAAGGTAAAGCATTCGGTTGTTCTTGAAAACAGTTGGCTTGCTTCGGGTACATCTGTTACGGGTTCACTTGTTTGCTCGGGTGCGGCATTGAAAAACAGAGCGGCAATGTATGAAGGTTCCGTTGCGGGGTCAGGATGTGTGATAGGAGAGGACGCAATGATTAATCCGTCTGTTAAGGTCTGGCCGGGAAAGATTGTCGGTAACGGCGTGAAAGTATCTCAGAACATTAAATACGGAAGTGTTAAAACAGCAATGCTGGGTGTGAACGGCATTGATGAAAAAAGCGGAGCAAGACTGAATGCAGAAACCTGCGTGAGGCTTGGATTGGCTGTAGGAAACACAAGAAACGGCAAGAAAACGGGGATTGCAACAGATGGCACAAGAACAGCAAATATTATGCGTCTTGCTTTGATGGCAGGATTATCAGGCAGCGGCAGTACTGTGTGGGATTTTGGTGAATGTTTTGAATCTCAACTCAATTTTCTTGTGAATTTTTGCGGTCTTGGCGCAGGATTGTTTGTAGGCGCAAAAGATGAAAAATATGTTAAAATATGCGGAGAAGGCGGACTTTCCATTCCCCGTTTTTTTGAACGTGAAATAGAAAGCGGCATATCAAACGGTGAATTCAAAGAGATTTCCGAAAGTAACATTAAAGAGATTTCCGACATGTCGAGTGTCAAACTGTTGTATAGTCAGGAACTGATGAAACAAGCACCTTACGGGCTTAACGGCATCGGTGTGAAATTTGTCAGCGAAAATGAAAGTATACGCATTCTGCTTGAAAATTGTGCTTTCAGGTCAGGTGCACATAAGAGTGAAAATTTGATTTTTGAAATTGATTCTTCGGGTACGAAACTTTGTGCACAGTATGGAAATCACAGCTATGATTATGAAAAGTTACTTGCGGTTTGTTGCCTTAATGAGATGAGAAACGGAAGAGATATTGCTGTACCGTATGATGCACCGGCATTCCTTGATTCACTTGCAGAGGAATGCGGAAGAAAAGCATTCAGATATCTCACTACTCCCGCCGATAATTCCGATTCCGCCGCAAGACGACTTGCCGCAAAGCAGATTTTTGTACGTGACGGTCTTTTTCTTTCTTTAAAAATTTTGTCGGTTATGAAAGAGCGTGAGTGTACGCTTGATACACTTGTTTCTGAAATACCCGAAAAATATATAGCAAAAAGACTGCTTACAGTTCCTTTTTCAACCGCTGATTTATCAAGTCTCATTGGTGAGGAGAAAGTAAGCATAAAGAACGATTTTGAGGGAATCAGGCTTGTGAGAGAAAGCGGAAAACTTCTTATTATTCCCGAAAGAGACGGAGAAAAAGTCAAAGTTTTGGCAGAAGCCGACACAATGGAGGCAGCCGATGAACTTTGTGCATCTGTAGAAGAAATAATTGAAAGAGCAGCAGAGCTGAGAGAAAATTTTTAAAAAGTTTATTATGTTTTAAAATTATATTCTTCTTGACTTTATAACAATAAAAGGATAATATATACAGTGGGGCAGGAGCACTGCTCCGCAAAAACATAATTTCACATTTGATTTTTATATTTGAATTTTTAAGATTGGAGAAATCATGCAAAAGAAAAACAATAAACAGCAAAAAGATAAAAACGGCAAAGACAGATTTGCAAAAGATAACGGAATAAAAAATCAGCAGAAAAGCAGAAAGTTTCAGACGGGAAAAAAGCAGCAGAAAAGCTATTCCAAATCACGAAACGGTTCCGCAAAGAAATACAGAAAAACAAAGGAAACACCCGTTAAAATCGCTTT
>JAZNFD010000106.1:0-12182 GCA_045588975.1 Acutalibacteraceae bacterium
CTGTACTCTTTGTGCGAAAAAATGTCCCGCCAAGGCAATCAGCGGAAGTGTAAAGCAGGCACATATTATTGATGAAAATATTTGTATCCGTTGCGGTCAGTGCGTGAATTCCTGCCGCTTCGGTGCGATTATCGTAGAATAAGGAGGCGGCATAATGGAACAGATTAAAATTATAATCAACGGCAAGGAATGCGTTGGAAACAAAGGCGAAACCGTTCTCAACATTGCCGCAAACAACGGAATCGAAATCCCCAATCTTTGCTATAACGGTCAGCTCAAGCTCTACGGTGCGTGCGGACTCTGCCTTGTTGAGGCGGAAGGAAGCCCCAAGCTTATGCGTGCGTGCGCAACCGTTGCTCAGGACGGAGCGGTTTACAGCACCAAGACACCGAGAGTCACAAAGGCAAGAAAAATTGCACTTGAACTTATTATGAGTGACCACGAGGGCGACTGCGTTGCGCCTTGCTCGCTCAATTGCCCTGCACACACGGATATTCAGGGCTATCTCAAGGCTATCGCAAACGGTGATGACAGAGAAGCCGTGCGCATAATAAAAGAAAAAATTCCCATTCCCGCATCAATCGGCAGAGTTTGTCCGCATCCCTGCGAAACACATTGCAGAAGAAGACTTGTTGAAGAACCTCTTTCGGTTGCATATCTCAAGGCTTTTGCGGCAGATAATGACCTTGCATCCGATAATCCTTATACCGCAGTCTGCGAAGAAGCAAGCGGAAAGAAGGTTGCGATTATCGGCGGCGGTCCCGCAGGTCTGACAGCGGCTTATTATCTCAGACTTTCGGGTCACGATGTAACAATTTATGAGGCTATGCCCGAGGCGGGCGGTATGCTCCGCTACGGCATCCCCGAATACCGACTTCCCAAGGCTGTTCTTGCAAAGGAAGTTGATGCAATCGCAAAGCTCGGCGTTGAAATAAAAACCAACGTCAAAGTCGGCAAGGATATCACTTTTGAAGAAATCAGAAACGGCTCTGATGCCGTTCTTGTTACTGTCGGTGCATGGAAGGGCAGCAGCATAAGATGCAAGGGCGAGGAGCTTGAAGGCGTTCTCAGCGGCATTGATTTCCTCCGTGAAGTGAATATGGGCAATATCCCCGAAATCGGCAAGAATGTTGCAGTTGTCGGCGGCGGCAACACCGCAATGGATGCCTGCCGTACAGCTGTGAGATGCGGTGCGGAAAACGTTTATGTTATTTACCGCAGAACGAGAGCCGAAGCTCCCGCAGAGGATATAGAAATCGAAGAAGCAATCGAAGAGGGCGTTGAATTCCTTTTCCTTACCAATCCCGACGAAATCATCGGTGAAAACGGTAAGGTCAAGGCTGTGAAGCTTCAGATTATGGAGCTTGGTGAACCCGATGCATCGGGCAGAAGAAAGCCCGTTCCCGTTGAAGGTGCATTCAAAACCCTTGATGTTGATACTGTTATTTCCGCAATCGGTCAGAAATATGCTCCCTCGGGTCTTGGGGAAATCGGCGTTACCGGCTGGGGCACAATTCAGGCGGACGAAGCAACATGCCTTACAAATATCGAAGGTGTGTTTGCCGCAGGTGATGCCACCAATAACGGTGCATCCATCGCAATTGATGCGATTGCCGAGGCAAATGTTGCGGCGAGAGCGATCAATGCATATCTTCTCGGAATGCCCATGGACTTCCCGAAGCCCTATTATTCCGAAAGAAACGTTACTCCCGAAATGCTCGCAGACAGAGAAAAAATGCCCAGAGCGGTTATGTCCGTCAAGGCTCCCGAATACAGAAAGGGTAATTTCGAAGCCGTTCTCAACGGATTCACCGGGGAACAGGCGAGAGGCGAGGCGAAGAGATGCCTTGAATGCGGATGCCATGATTTCAAGGAATGCAAGCTTATCCGCTATGCGAACGAGGACCCGATTGAGCCTGCACGTCTTGCGGGAGCAAAGCACGAATGCTTCAAAGAAACACGCCTTGTTACAATCGAAAGAGATCAGGGCAAGTGTATTCTTTGCAACCTCTGTGTGCGTACCTGCAAAGAAGTTGCAAACGAGAGCATTCTCGGACTTGTCGGCAGAGGCTTCAAGACTGTTATCAGACCCGAATTCGAGGGCAGCGACAGAATTGCAGTCTGCAAGGATTGCCGCAAGTGTGCAGAGGTTTGCCCGACGGGCGCATTGAAGATTTTAGGATAAAAATTAAGGGACTGTCATAGCGACAGTCCCGTTTTTTTATACCTTGATGTATTCAATCAAAACCAGAATATAATGATAAACGACAGGCAGAATCAATGCAGGAATCATATTGAGCGTCTTGAATTTCTTCTCGAAAAGGAAGTTAAATCCGATTGCCATGATGATTGCGTAGCCGACCATGCACACCTGCTCAAGAAGTTCGCCCTGAAGTATTCCGCTGAGCGTGCCTGCAAGCAGCGATATGCCGCCCTGATAAATGAGCAACGGAATAAAAGTGAAAACAACTCCGAATCCGAGCGTTGCACCGAAAATAATTGCGCTGACACCGTCAAGCACGCTTTTGACAAAAAGAATGGAGCTGTCGCCCGTCAATCCGTCGTTGATTGAGCCGATAATTGCCATTGCGCCCACGCAGAAAAGTGCGGTGCCGTTGATGAAGCCTGAGGCAAAACCTTTAGCCTGAAATTTATTCTCGATTTTATTGCAGAATCGGCTGAATCGCTCGTCAAGCTTGAGAAGCTCGCCGATAAGTGTGCCGACAACAAGAAAAACAACAAGCAATAATTCACCGCTGCTTGAAAGCTTTCCGTTTTCAACGGTGAACATATTGGCTATAACGCCGTTTATGCCGATGATAAGAACAGCCAGACCGAGAACCTTGTTTATTGAGTCGGCATAGGCGGGTTTTATTCCTTTTTTGAAAAGCAGACCGATGAGTCCGCCGATTATAACAGCAACGCAGTTGACGAGAGTACCTGTCATTTTTGTTTCCTCCGCATATTATTTACATTCTGCATTTTAATATTTTACAAATAAAAAGTCAACAAAAAACCTGTGAATTCATAAAACTGAATTCACAGGTTTTGGTTTCAGCATTTAACCTTTAACGGTGCCGCCCTTCATTTTGATAAGCTCACGGTAGCTGATAAGCTCAATGCCGTGGTCTTTGAGATATTTATGAGTGTAGGGGTCTTTCATAAGCTGATATTCCCAGACTCTGTCCTGCCATCTTGAGGTGATTCCCTTGAGTTCATCGCTCTCAACGGAGGGATGGATAAAGGTTTCGGTAACGCCGTCGGGAAGATCTGTCCAGATTTTGAGAATCATATCTCTGTATGTTTCGTAGCTCTTACGCATATCGTCGTTCCAGTCGGGGAAAAGGAGATAATCAGGGATAACAACGTTATATTTCTTGCCCCAGCGTTTTGAAAGAAGAGTGATTGCGGCATAGAGGAAGTAAGGTGTGCCGTTGGGACAGATTCTCTTGTCGTGCTTTGTGTAAAGGCGGTATGCATAGCCGTATTCGCCGCACACACGGAGAGTCATTTTTGCAAGACCCAGTCTGCCTGTATAGTGACCGTAAAGCGAACCCATATGGTTATCGGTATGAGAAGGCTTCATACCCATGCTGTGAGCAAGGTCAATCTGTGCGCGGATTTCAGCTTCGAGGTCTTTATAAGAAGCGTTTTTTTCAACCTGATCGCTCTCGTGCCACATAAAACCCTCTTCGTCAATGAGTGTCTTGCCCTTTGTGAGAGGCTTCCAGCGGTATTTGCCCCATTCGCTTGTCATCGTGAGATGAACACCGATTGCATATTCGGGATGGTCAACTGAGAATTTAACTGCATCTGCTGCTGTGGGGCAGGGCATCATAATGGTTGCGGATTTGAGGAAACCGCCTTCAAAAAGCTCTGCAACAGCCTGGTTTGCGGCGTTGCACATACCGTAGTCGTCTGCGTTAACAATAAGATATTTAGCCATATTTTATTTCCCTTCCGATTTATTATATCAATCAATTATACCACATATATCCGGGTTAATCAATCTTTATAATCTGATTTTTCTGTCTTTAAAATAATACTTTTTATCGTGCTCGCCGATTTCGCGCATAACCTTGCACGGATTTCCGACTGCAACAACGTTTGCGGGGATATCTTTTGTCACAATGCTTCCCGCACCGATAACGGTGTTATCTCCGATTGTCACTCCGGGGGTGATAACCGCACCTGCGCCTATCCAGCAGTTTTTGCCGATATTAATCGGAATGTTGTACTGGTAAGCCTGCTCGCGAAGCTCGGGATTTATCGGATGTCCCGCAGTTGCAATTGTAACATTCGGACCTATCATCGTGCAATCGCCGACGTAGATGTGAGTGTCGTCGACCATAGTGAGGTTGAAATTTGCATAAACGTTTTTGCCGAAGTGAACGTTTTTGCCGCCCCAGTTTGCGTGAAGCGGAGGCTCAATGTAGCAGTTTTCGCCGATTTCGGCAAACATATCTTTGAGCATTTCTTCTCGCTTTTTCTGCTCGGTGGGTCGGGTCATATTGTAGTCATAGAGCTTTTCGAGGCATTGAAACTGCTCTGTCATTATTTCATCACCATTGGGGAGGTATAAATCTCCGCTGTGTATTTTTTCTTTTTCCGTCATTATATGAACCTCAGTTTTCAAGGAAAATTCTGCTGTATCTCGGCTTTATGTCGAGCGAGCCGTCGCCTTTGAGAGTTGTTACGGTAACGCCGAGTACCCATTTGCTTTCGGGCAGGCCGAAGTTGGTGCCGTGATGATAAAGATATCCTCCGGGAAGATTATAAACAAAATAAACTCCTTTGTATAATGCGCACCAGTCATTGACATGGTCGTGACCGACGAAAACAGCCTTTGTTGTGCCTTTTTCTTCGATTGCGGCAAACATTCCGCTGTTGTAGGGTGAACAGCCCACGCTTTCCCATTGCTCGCCGTAGAGGATTTCGTATTCGCCCGTGGGCTCATATCTTCCGCCCTCAACCTCTTTGAAAACATCCGCAAATTCGGGGAATGCAATGTGCATATACATCATTGAATCTGCGTGGCCGTATTTCTTCATAAGTGCATCGGTTTCGTTTTTGTAGAATTCAATCTGCTCTTTTTTGAGGAAGTCATAGCCTTTGAGGTCGGCGGGAATTCCGTAAGCAGCTTTATCTCTGTCAAGCATATCTCTGCCCGAGTCAAAGAGGAAAAGAGTCTGTCTGTGCCTGCTGCCCTTGCCGAGAATATTAACGGTATAGTTGCCGTATCCGAAAAGCTCTTCGGGGCCGAATTTGCAAAGGCAATGCTCATAGTCGGTGAAGCTTTTCATAAGAAGCCATTTATAAAAACCTCTGTCCTCGCGTGTTTCGTGGTTGCCGAAAACCGCCGCCCAGTAAACGCCGATTTCTTCCATCATCTGTGCAAACTGAATTGCTTCAATCTGCTGGAATTTGCCGAGGATAACGTCGCCCGTGAGAATAACAAGGTCGGGTTTGACCTCTTTGATATGTCTTGTGAAATATTCAACGACTTTTCTGTTTTGTGCGTTGTCGTCGCTGAAATGAAGGTCCGTGCTTGTGACGATAACAAAATCGTCATCTGTCGGATTGCCGTTTTTATCAACTTTTGCGATTGTTGTTGAATGTTCATCGCTTGAAATGATTCTGACATCGGTTTCAATTCTGTGCGACTCATCTGCTTTGCAGTAGAGCAAAGAAGGTTTCTTGCCACCCGTTATGCGGTAAACGGCGTTTGCAACGGCAAGATATGCTCTTATTGCGGTCTGCCTGACGAATCCCCATATTTTATACATTATAATAACCACCTTTGTTTTTTGTTAAACCAATTATATTGCTGACGGAATTTTTTGTCAATGATTTGAGTAATAATAATATTTTTTGTGAATATGTTTTGAAAGGGAGTTTTATGGGACACCGTGCAATGTATAATACAGTCAGAAAGTGAAAAACAACTTCTGAATATTCGTAAAAAGAAGGTGAGGAAATGGTTGAAACAACCATGAAAGATGGTTTGTGAATTGTGAACCGTGTTGCGGCGGAAAAATCTCACAATTTGTCGGATAGCACAAATTGTGGTCGTATTGCTTGACAACACATATATATTGTGGTAAAATCAAGTTACAATAAAATTTCGAAAAAATGTTCGACAAAAACCGAACAAATGTATTGACAAACGAACGTTCGTTTGCTATAATAAACACACAGAACAAACGTTTCGATGTTTGCTCGTTTAAGGAGGATTTTAAAATGGCATTTGCAGAAATTATAAAGACATTTTTAGAGTTGGCGGCAGTGGTGCTGCTCATAATCGGATTTGTTAACGAGAAGAAGGTTGTTGATTTTGAAGTCAAGCTTGCAAGAGCAATCAGAATTCATCTTCGCAACCGCCGCATCCGTAAGCAGAGAGAGGCGGCAAAGGCATACAGTTCAAGAGTGCAGGCAAGATCCGCAGAAAGTGAATGTTATGAGGAACCCGTTGTTCTCACTGTGGTTTCGGATAACAAAAGCTCTTATTTCGTTGCATAAAAAACGGTATTAAATCTTTATTGTATAAATCGGCGGCACGGTCATTTCGGCTGTGCCGTCGGTTGTTTTATGTGAGATATTTTGAAATTTGAACAGTTGAATCCGATAAAGTATATTTTTATTTGATTTTTTGGGAGAAATAGTATATAATGTAAAGAATCGATTGAAAGGGGCTTTCTTATGAAGGGTATTTTCAGAAGAATGATTTCTTTTATGCTTGCGGTGTGACCTTGACCATTACCCGGTTAACTCCTGTATGGATAACCGTATTCGGGTCACTATGATGCAAACGTCAGAAATCACATTTAATCGGGAGGCAGTATGAAAAAAAGAATCATATCAATTATTGTTACTTTTGCGATTGTTTTAAGTGCTTGTTCTGTTTTATCGGTCAGCGCATCGGAAAAGCAGATAACCGAGCCGAAGAATTTTTCGGAATACGCCGAGATGTTTGAGCAGGAGGGATACCCTGCTCTGACCAGCGCACAGTTTCTTGAATTTTACAACAGAGTAAACGGCGCGTACCGATTTGTAACGGGCAGAGGGTTTATTGAACCTGAATATTTCAATTTTTGCGTTGATGAAATACTCGGCGACGTTTGTCAGACGATAGCGGATGAAACAAACCTTGACCTTGTTCTTCTTCTTTCGCATCTCCCCGAAACAAAGCATTATGCAGAGTTTATCGTTCAGTTTCTGGATATTGACACGGTTGCTATGCGTGATGAACTTTTTAAACGCAGAGATGAAGCGGAAAGCAACGGAAACACGTGGCTCAAAAGATTTTATCATCTGGCGGGTGTTTATTTCAGCATTATCGATGAATGCAAGGCTTACTGTGAACCGACCGGTGAGAAAAACTGCTATGAGATTTATCTCGGAATAACGCTTCGCGACGGCACGGTTGATAATGTCGGAACGGGTATTATAATTAATACCGCAACCGGTGAGATTTATGATGTGCGCGGGAACGGATTAATCGGCACGGGATATAACTTTTCACTCTCAAATATGCTTGTCTATACCCTTACAAATATGTGGGTAAGAGATTTCGGATTCTGCTTGTTCTATGATATTTTCTCATACACAACTCCGTTTTTCTTCTATGAAACACGCCGTATCAAGTTTGATTACGACGGACTTGAATGGATGATTCAGTTGTGGAAGGGTAATTATCTTGTTTCAAACGGTGCGGAAGTCGGCATATATGCCAGAGATGCGAAAAAAATCGGCTCTTATTATGACTGCGCCAATGATGAGCAGATGATGGAGCTGTCTATGGAGCTTTACCACGGCGATGACCTGATTTTTTCTCGTCCAAAACAGCTCCATTGGTGGCTTACTGGATTCCGCATTGATGACACACTTTATCCCGCAGACACAATGACACTCAAATTCTCGATTGATATGAAGAATGAAGAAATGCTTAAAGCTTTCTGCCGTGCGATTGATAAGCATTATAAAAAAGATATGACCTATACCGTTGACGGACTGTCCGTTAACGTTGTGTGGTAAAATAAAAAAGAAACGGTTTGCAAAGGTTGAATTCCTCTGCAAACCGTTTTTGTTATAATTCAATTTTTAATGTTTTGATTTCCCACGGACGGAATATGAGATTTCCGTCAGAGACAGCAAGCTTGTTGCCGAGAAGATCGGTTTCTTCTGTAATTTTACCGAAAGCAGGTTTGAAATCAACCTGAGCAACTTCGTCCGAATAGTTGCAGAAACGTGCGAGAATGTAATTATCTTCGGGATAAACGGTTGTCATAACAACATTGCCGCAGTTACAGAATGACAGTTCGTCGTGAATACCGAGGTTTGCGAATTCAAGCTCTGTCAGGTCTCCGTCTCCGTTTTCGAGAGGAATCGCAACGGGGGGATAGGCATATGCAATTGCTTCAGAGTGAATGTCATTTATATTATCACTTCCGAGACTGATTGCAAATTCATCTTCATAAATGCCGTCAAGAATCTTCGTTCCGCACATATATTCTTCCGAATAAGCAAGAGGGATAGAAACCTTGTTGCCTTTGACGTCCGAACCCATACAGCCCTTGTTGAAAACGGCAACGCAGTTGTTTTCGTCCTTGAGACAAATCCAGTAAATGCCGTTAAGATATGTTGAAGAGTTGAAGGATTCTTCAGGAGTGACCTTTTTGTCAATGATGATGCGGTCTTTCTCATACCAATAATCTTCCGTTACCCTGATATCACCGCTCCATTCGGAGATAGAATAGGGCAGGTCACGGTACATTTTTCTGTTTTTATCCATACAGAGATTCATATTGAAGCAGAGCTTGCCGTCGTGCTTATGTCCGTTGACGGTGAGTGACTTTTCAAGTCCTGCCTTATCTCCGATAATGCCTATTCTTTCATTGTGGATTTCAAATTTTGTTTTGCAGTCAATTCTTTCTAAGGCATGACCGCCGAAACGCATCTCAAAACTGAACGGAACACTTCCTATTTTGCCTTCGTACGTTGCAACCGCACCGCAACAAGGATCGATTTTTACATCCCATTTGCCGGTTGACTCGCAGTCAACGCCGTCGATGTGTGCGGTGAACATGGCGTCGCTGCCGTTATCGATTATATTTTCATCGGTTTCCCAATACCATATATACTCAATGCCCTTTTCGGTCAATTTAAACTTGTAAACTCCTGTCCAAAGAACTCCCGTTTCAGGATTCCATTCAAATAAATTTTTAGCAATGCTTACTGAATCGGCTGAAATTACTCTTGAGGTGTAAGCGGGAAGATATGCATAAACATACTTATCTTCACTGATTTTGATTACATCCGCAATGGGGAATGAATTGGTGTTGATTGCAAGCACGGAGTTGCCGTCTTTGCAGGAGAATCTGGACGCAATGCTTTTGAGGGAGTTGCTCTTAACAAATTCCGATTTCTTGAGAGATGATGGAATGAAATGTCTTGCGAGGTCAAGCAGACCGCAGATTGTAACGTCGTGGTGCTGTGCAGCAAGAGCGTATTTCCATGCTTCGTCAAGATTTTCGTTATATGCCTTTCCACCGAGCATAACGGAGAGGGCATTGAGTTTTTCTGCCTGAACGGCTTCAACCTCGGCTTTTCGTACTCCGTTGAAAATTTCGTTTCCGCAGTATCCCCACGGCATCTGAACGTGGAAATCATTGTCGTTTGTTACAAGTTCGTCCTTTGCCTCGCCGTAAAGAGCGGGGATATCCTCGAGAAGAACATATTCGTAGTTGTCTTTGGTTTCAATATATGCCGTAACATCTTCAATCGGCTGAGTCAGGTCATCGTATCTTGAAGCGAGCAGAGGAGAATATTTTTCAAACATCTCTTCAAACTTTTCGAGAGAAATCTCCGTGTCCCTAGGCCAGCGGGAGAGAATCCAGTTATCGACCGTGCAGCAGTTATAGCCTCTGCCCTGTTTGTCATAGGTAGGTACTGCGGGGATGGCGGTTTTGTCCTTGCCTATCCAATTGCCCCACGCAGAGTCGAATGTTCTCGGATATCCGTAACCCATAACGTGAGAGCGCATAATTGCCGCATCGTGACCCGTAAGCTTCAGAAGCTGAGGAGTCTGGTTGTTGAGGGCATATTCCGAAATGCAGTAAACATTCGGAGTTTTGCCGAAATATTTCTTGTTGGTTCTGATTGCGTAGGTAAGCTGACGTGCGTTGGATTCTTCCGAAATCGTTAGCGAAAGAGGCTGACCGTAGGTTGTTGCGCCCAGACCCACTCTGTCGGGATATTTTTCAAGAAGGTCGGTTATCATCTCGACAACCTCGGGGTCGCATCTTGAAAATTCATCAAATGTAAATGATTCATAGTCAAGTCCGATTCTGAGTTTGGGGTATTTCTCCATCCACTCAGAAATCTTTTTAAGGCGGGGTTTTACCTCGTCTTTCCACAGCACATATCCGCCGTGGTCATAGGTTAATATATAAAGCTTTTTATTTTTCATATCATTCACACACCTTTATGAATATTTTCTTGACCAAGCATAGGGAGAGAAAAGCATAAGCATGGGGATGAGCTCAAGTCTGCCCGCAAGCATATCAAACGAAAGAACAAGCTTGCTTAATACTGAGAAATCCGCGTAGTTTCCGTAAGGACCGACAGCGCCAAGTCCGGGACCGATGTTGCCTACGCAAGCTATAACGGCGGTTGAGGTTGTGGTAAAATCTCTGCCGTCGATTGCAACAAAAAACATAGATATTGCGGCTATGATAACATATGTTGCAAAGAAAACGGAAACGCTTTTTACGATGGGTTCATCAACCGTGCGTCTGTCAACCTTGACGGTTTCGATGCTTCGGGGGTTAATTGCCTTCTTTATGTCACGCAAGCCGCTTTTGATAAGGATAATAAGACGGGAAACTTTTATTCCGCCGCCCGTTGAGCCTGCACAAGCACCGATAAACATAAGGAAAACAAGCACGAACTTTGCAATCATCGGCCAGGTGTCAAAATTCGTTGTTGAAAATCCTGTGGTTGTTATAATGGACGCAACCTGGAAGAACGAATAGCGGAATGAATCCGCAACACCGTGCTTTGTTGAAATAAGGCTGATTGCGATAATAATAACCGAAGCGGCAACAATACCAACATAATATCTTAGTTCCTCGCTCTTGATTGCCTGCTTGCCTTGTTTAATAAGTATCATATAGTAAAGGTTGAAGTTTACGCCGAAAATCAGCATAAACACCGCTATTACCATTTCCGCATAAATGCTGTTATAGCCTTCAATGCTGTTACCGAGAATGCCGAAGCCGCCCGTGCCTGCCGTTGCGAATGCATTCACAACGCTGTCAAACAGCGGCATTCCGCCGATGAAAAGCATAACTATTTCGAGTGCAGTCAATATGCAGTAAATTCCGTAAAGGATTCTTGCGGAAGCGCGGAGCTTGGAAACAAGCTTGCCTACCGTCGGACCGGGCACCTCTGCACGCATAACGTGCATTGAGCTGTTTTCGGTTTTGGGCATAATGGCAATAACAAAAACAAGAATGCCCATGCCGCCGATCCAATGAGTGAAGCTTCTCCAGAAAAGAAGACTTTTGGGAAGTGCCTCAACATCTTTGAGAATTGTCGCACCCGTTGTCGTGAAACCTGAAACGGTTTCGAAAAAAGCGTCCGTAAAGCTGGGAATGTAGCCGCTGATATAAAACGGCATTGCGCCGAAAAGCGACATAAGGATCCAGGAAAGAGCAACAATAACATAGCCTTCTTTTGCGTAGATTGTTGCTTTTTTCGGTTTTTTTCTCGTACAAAGCAGTCCTGTTACCGCAAGCGCGGCGACGGTCAGCGCAAAAGAAATGAGAGTATCTTCGCCGTAGATAACGGCTCCTGTTGCGGGAAGCACAAGCAAAATCGCTTCAACAATCAGGATTTTGCCTATGTTGTTGAAAATCGTAGGGTAATTCATAGCTTTTCCTCCGAAACATCAGACAAAGATGTCGTGAATATCTTCAAGGATTCTGCCTGCTGTAACAACGATGATGCTGTCGTTTGCTTTCATGACATCATCGCCGCCGGGGAAGATGATTTTTCCGTTGCGGATAATGCAGCCTATGATAAGATTCGGCAGAAATTCAAGGTCTTTGAAAGGAATATTTTCATAACCTGCGTTTTCGGGAACAATAAATTCAACCGCCTCAACCTTGCCGTCAACAAGC
>JAZNFD010000107.1:0-10641 GCA_045588975.1 Acutalibacteraceae bacterium
GCCAAAAATCATTTTAAAATCTTTCGCTTTCAGGTCGAAGATTTTTTATCGTGAGGATTTTTGGCTTATCCAGGCATAAAACGGAGCAAATCCTTGACGGATTTGCGAGTATTTTAACACAGAGAAGACGGAAATCATCCGATAAAAAACACAGTTCGGGTTACTCCCGTCACTCTAACAGGGGGACTCACTATGACAGCACTTATTATCACAGGCGCATTTTTTGCAACAACAACCGCTTTATCGGTGGCGGCAATATGCAGAGCGAAGCCGCTTTAAGAAAACCTTTCGTTTTCTTAATGTTTTCTTAGATGTTTGCCTTCTTTTTTCTTAGAAAACGGCGTGCTATAATAAAGCCATCCTGAAAAACTTAACGGAGGGAACAAAAATGACAATATTCGGAATTATCGTAGTAACACTTTCACTCGCAACGGGTATTCTTCTTCTGAAAGAGGAACCGACCGTAGTTGTATAAAATAATAATTGATGCAAAACGACCCTCACCTTTACGGCGAGGGTCGTTGTTGTTTGATTAAAAGATATTGTAGATAGGAGTAAGGATATCGTTTAAGAGAGTGAAGAATGCTTTCGCAATAAGATGTACCGTGATAACGGGCATCTCCGAGTAGCCTTCGGTGCCGTAGTTTTCATAAAGCCAGAGACTGAGCTTTCTGAAGAAATCGGAGGGTTCCTCCTCTTCTGATTCTGTGTAAGCCCCTGCTTTTACGAGAGCATCGATAAGCTTTGCTTCGACTTCTTTCTGCTGACCTGCATAGCAGACTGTTCCGTTCACGAAAGCTTCTGCTTCTGCAAGTGCGGTTTCAAGCTCAGCGGCAACTTCGGGTGAAAGAGCCGAAGTGTCAACAGCCTTTGCTGCGGGAATGTGGCTGTTTTTAAGACCTCTCGGGTCTCTTGCGCCGTTGAACTGAGGATAATCGGGTGTTGAATAAACATCCTTGATGTCATCTTTGGCAAGAAGACGGGTTGCAAGAGAAATTATGATATCGTTTCTTGCGGTGCTTTCGTGATTCTGCGCATCAAAATAGAATGTTGTGTCGGGGAGAAGACCTGTTGATGCGTCAACAACTCTGTCGGGTGAGATGTGATTATGCTCGGAGTTATCACAATATGTGTTAGCCTGCTCATAATCTTCGGGAAGGGTTTCGCCGACCTTCGCACTCTTGACGCCCATTGATGTTGAATCAAGATGGATAACGCCGTCTGCGTTGTCGTTATTCCAGGAGTTACCGATGCAGTAAAGAGGCACATCGTAGTCAACAATGTTGAAAACCTGAACACCCTTGTCAACAAGAGCCTGAATGTTCTTGTCGGAATTGAGCTGTGCGTGGTAGTACATCTCAGTTTCCTCTTTGATTTTTGCTTTTGAGGGATCTGAAAGAAGATCCTTTGCAAGCTGAGGATAATATGATGCGGGGCTGAGCGCCCAAAGAGTTGTGATGTTGCTTGCAACGTCATCAACAAGAGTGTTGACTGCAGCATTGAGACCCTTGAGAAGCACGTCATCGGGGATGATTCTTGCGATAACCTCAATCATTCTTGCTTCGTCTTCGTCCATAAGGGTTTCAAGGAAACCGTTGAAGAGGAAGTTCTTGTCAAGGAATGTGAGATCTTTTGCAAGAAGGTCGCCGACGATTGTTGAGCCGTCGAGAGCGGGAACGATATAAACAACCTTGTTGAGGTCATCCATAACCTCGGGATAGTATTCGAGAAGTCCGTTTGCAACAGAACCGCCCATGCTGATGGGGACGATGTTGACCTTATCGTGGCCTGTTTCTCTCTTGACCATCTGAATGAAATCATAAAGCTCGTTTACGATTTCAAGATGATTGCCGAATGAGTTATATGCGAAGTAATAAAGATGATCTTCGCCTGCCTGCTCAGCGTAGTCAAGAAGAGGAACGTTATTATAAATCTGCTCTTTCTCGTATTCGTTGCACTCTGCAACGGAATAGGGATACTTTTCAACCTCGATGTTGCCTGTGTTTTTGCCGTTGCTGTTACACATATTAACGGCAAAGCTGTCAAGGATAACATCTGAAAGTGCATCCGAAAGACCCATATCTCTCTGAGTCAAAAGAGTGAGAAGTACGGGAAAGATTGCTCTTTTGATGATGTAGCCGATGTCAAAAATTGCAGGGAAGCAAGTGATTTTTTCGCCTTCGTCATCGAGAAGATAGTCGCCGTTTTCATCGAGCGCCCATACGTTGGACTGACCGATGCCGGGAACAACGATTGAGGGGCAGGTGTCGCAGTTGCCGCCGCACTCTGTTTTAATCTCCGATGCCGAAGCACCGATTGCAAGAACGGAGAAAATCATTGAAAGAGCAAGAATAATTGAAATTGTTTTTTTCATTAATATTCAACCCCTGTTTAATTATTTGAAAAGCTTTGTGATGGGGGAGAAAACCCAGTCGATGAGGTTGCCGCCGCCGAGCCAGTCAACGAGGAACTTGCTTGCGCTTACCATTGCGTTGTCAAGGAAGATGTCGAACTTTGAGGGCTCTTCGTCATATGTATAAAGGTCATATTTTGCGAGGATGGCATTAAGTCTGTCTTCGGCAAGCTTAACTTTTTCAGCATCTGCAACGGTAGCGCTGATTACCTCTTCGCCCTGTGCAATTGCTGCCTCAAGCTCTGCCTTATCCTCTGCGGGAAGTGTGATTTCGCCTTCTGCATCATCCTCAAGAAGACCCTTTGCATCGGGAATTCTCCAGCGGCGGATGTATTTTGTTGTGCAGCTGTAGTTGAACTGAGGATATGTTTCGGGATCGTCGTTAACGCTTGAAACATCGCCGACAAGGATAGCCTTGACGAGATTGAGAACAACGTCGTTGTTGCCTACTTCGTGATGCTGGTCAAGGAAAATCCATGTGTTTTCGGGAAGGATTGATGTTGAAACGTCAACCTTATTGTCGGGTGAAACGTGGTTGTGGTTTGCATTTTTGCAGCCTGTGTTCTTTTCGTAGCTGAGATCGTCAAGAGTCTTGCCTGCGGGTGCGCCTGTTGCACCGAGAGTTGTTGATGCAAGATTGATGATACCGTCTGAGTTATAATCGTGAGCGGATGATACGATGCCGAAGAAGGTGTAATCCTGCTCGCCGAAGGAAAGGTTTGCGCCTGCGATGGTGTTAACCTTAACGCCGTCTGCAACCGCATCAAGGACATTTTGCTTAAGGTTGAGTCTTGCCTGCTGGAAGCGGTCTGTCTTTTCCTTAAGTTTTGCCTTTTCGGGTACATCTTTGAGATATTTCTCAGCAAGAGCATCATATCTGTATGAAGGAATCATTGCCCAGATCTGGGGGCAGTTGATCATCATTGAATCAAGCACGCCGCTGATAGCGCCCGTGAGAATAGCTTCAACGCCTGCACGGGGGATGATGTGAAGAACACAGTTGATAAGATAGCCGAGAGTTGCATCGTCGCCGAGAATGGGGGGAATATACTCGTGATAGAGGAATTCATCAGCAAGGTTCCAATTTCTTTCGAGCATATCTGCAACGATGTCTGTGCCGTCGAGGCAAGCAACAGCATTAACGATTTCGTCAACCTTGTCGTGGCCGAACCCGTCAAGATAAGCGGTGAGGATTGTGCCGCCGAGCGAAACGGGGAGAAGAGTAACCTTATCGTGGCCGGTCTGCTCCATAACCATATCGATGTATTCATCAAGCTCTTTAGCTGACTGCATGGGGTCGCCTACGAGGTTGAATGTGAACATATAGATGTGGTCGCCGCCGATTTCCTTTTCAACTGCCTGAAGAGGAATCATTGTGTAGAGCCAATCCTTATCGTCTTCGGTCATTTCGGAAATGGGGTGATTCCATCTCTTTGTCTGAAGGTTGTTGATGTGGTTACCGTCGTTGTCACACTTCTGAACCCAGAAAGCGGCGCTTGCAGCTTCGTATGCAGCATCTTCAAGACCGATGGGAATCTGAAGAGTAAGAGTTGCAAGAAGGCTTGCGATGAGCTTGGGAAGAGTACCCCAGAGTTTGCTGAGTTCAAGGATGAGAAGAGTACCGCCGACCTCGTTGCCGTCAGCATCGAGATAAGGGGTGTTGTCTTCATTGTAAAGGTATGTAGGTGAATGGTTGATGCCGGGGAGGATTACAACGGGTGATCTGTCGCAGTCTCCGCCGCATTCGGTTTTTGTTGCTGCAGATGCACCTACCGCGCCAACGGAAACGAGCATAGCAGCGCACAGAATAAGAGCGATTACTCTTTTGATTCTGTTTTTCATTTTTAAGCACTCTCCTTTTTTGACTGTTCGTCAAATATACACCCTATATTACCATATTATTTATATAATTTCAACAGTATATTAATATTTTGTAATGTTTACCGAATTTTGTGTTGTGTTTTTTTTGAACAAAAAATTAAAATTTTATTCTTCCTTGACTGAAACCGGAATAAATTGTATTATATTTTATATAAAATAATTAATGAAAGAATTACCTATGAATTGTTACACAGAAATTGCAAAGTTAACGCCGGAGTTTCTTAATCTTGCTTCGGCGATTCAAAAAAACCGTCTGCCGAGCGGCGTGACGGGGCTTTCGCATATCCATAAGGCGCATATTATCGCCTCTATGTGCATGGCACTGTTGAAAAAAGCGATTGTTATTACTCCCGATGAGGCTCAGGCGACAAGACTCAGGCAGGATATGGAGTCATTCGGGTTGAACGCGCTCCTTTACCCTGCAAGGGATTTTTCATTCCGCACTCACGAAACTGTTTCGAGAGAATATGAACACGCAAGGCTGAAAGTTCTCGATAAAATGCTTTCGGGCGATTATGATGCGGTTGTTCTCTCTGCCGAAGCGGCATCTCAGCTTACCGTGCCGCCCTCAATACTGATGAATAATAGCTTTGAGGTAACGGTCGGAGAGGAATACGAGATTGACGAGCTTCTTTTCTGGCTTATGCGATGCGGCTATATCCGAAACGAGCAGGTTGACGGTCCCGGTCAGTTTGCACTCAGGGGAGGAATTCTCGATTTCTTTCCGCCCGATTCAAAACTCCCGTGCCGAGTTGAATTCTGGGGGGATTCGGTTGACAGCATTTCGTTTTTCGAGCTTGAAAGTCAGCGCAGAACGGATATGACCGATGAAATCCGTATAACTCCCGCAAGAGAAATTCTCTGTACCGACGAGGTGCTTAAGGCTCTTATCGAACGCCATATTTCCGATAAAAAAATCAAGGGCGAAGCTCTGAAAAAACTTGAAGAAGACCTTAACAGCCTCAATGACGGAATCCGTCTTTCTTCTTTTGACAAATATATGCCGCTGATTTATCCCGACAGCGCAAGTATCTTTGACTATGCAAACGGAAGCATGCTTTTTGTTTGCGAAAGCTTTTCGGTCAAGGATAAGTTTGATGCGTCAAGTCAGCTTATGAATGAAACGGTCAAGGGTCTTTTTCAGGACGGTACACTCTGCAAAGGTCTTGACAGATATGCAATCCGACTCCACGAACTTTTCGGTTATTACGAAAAGATGGGTGCGGTTTACCTTGATAATCTTCCGAGAGGCAGCTTTGACACTCCCGTCAAGGAGCTTATTACGTTCACCGCAAAGCAGATTGCGCCGTGGAACGGAACGCTTACTGCCCTCATTGATGACATCAATGCATTTCAGAGGCAGGGGAATGCCTGCGCTGTTCTTGCAGGCACCGATAAGGCGGCGCAAACTCTTGCAGATGACCTTGAGTCAGAGGGAATACGCGCGCTTTTCTGTCCCGTTCCGCCTGCTGAATTTCCGAGAAAAACAGTTTGTGTTCTCCCCGGAGGACTTTCCTACGGCTTTGAATATCCGTCGGCAAAGGTCACGGTGATAACCTACCGCAGCAGAACAGTTACCAAAAACCGTGTTGTTTCGTCGAAGAGAGTCAAGAATGCGTTCAACAATCTTGATGAGCTTCACAGAGGTGAATATGTTGTTCATGCAACTCACGGTATCGGTATTTTTGAGGGCATAACAACCCTTGAAGCTTCGGGCAACACCAAGGACTATATCAAAATTCAATATGATAAGGGTGATGTTCTTTATGTGCCCGTCACCCAGCTTGATCAGGTTTCGAAATATATCGGTCCCAAAAGCGATGACAAGCAGCTTAAGCTCAGCAAACTCGGCGGCAAGGACTGGCAGAAAACCCGTTCAAAGGTTAAAAGTGCAGTCAAGGATATGGCGAAGGAGCTTATCGAGCTTTATTCCAAGCGTATCAAGGTTAAGGGCCATTCGTTCTCACCCGATATCGATATGCAGAATGACTTTGAGCGCCGTTTTGAATTTATCGAAACCGATGACCAGCTTCGATGCATCCGTGAAATCAAAAAGGATATGGAAAAGCCGTATCCGATGGACAGATTACTTTGCGGCGATGTCGGTTTCGGCAAAACAGAGGTTGCTCTGAGAGCTGTTTTCAAGTGTATTGCAGACGGCAAGCAATGCGCAATAATGGTTCCCACCACCATCCTTGCGCTTCAGCACTATCAGACGATTCTCAAGCGATTTGAAGGCTTCCCGATTGAAGCGGGAATGCTCTCAAGATTCTGCACGAAAAAAGAAATTGATAAAACTATAACAGGTTTGCGCCGAGGCTCGGTTGATATCGTCGTCGGCACTCACCGTATTATTTCAAAGGACGTTCAGTTCCGTGACCTCGGTCTGATTGTCATTGACGAGGAGCAGCGTTTCGGCGTTGCGCAGAAAGAAAAGCTCAAAACACTTTTCCCCGCCGTCGACGTACTCACTCTGACGGCAACCCCCATTCCCCGAACGCTCAATATGGCGATGACGGGAATCAGGGATATGTCGGTGCTTGAAGAAGCGCCGCAGGACAGACATCCCGTTCAGACATATGTTATCGAGCATAATATGCCCGTTCTCGTTCAGGCAATGGAGCAGGAATTGCGCCGCGGCGGTCAGGTTTATTACCTCTATAACCGTGTTGAGGATATCGAGAAAAAGGCGGCGGAAATCAAGGCGATGCTGCCCGATGCGAATATCGGAATCGGCCACGGAAAAATGAGCGAGGAAGAGCTGAGCGAAGTGTGGCGCAGACTTCTGGAGGGCGAAATTGATATTCTCGTCTGTACAACGATTATCGAAACGGGTGTTGATGTGCCCAACGCAAACACTCTTATCATCGAAAATGCGGACAGAATGGGTCTTGCCCAGCTTCATCAGATAAGAGGCAGAGTCGGACGTTCTTCGAGAAGAGCGAGCGCATATTTCACATTCACAAGAGGCAAACAGCTCAGCGAAATCGCAACGAGAAGGCTTGATTCGATAAGGGAATTTACGGAATTCGGTTCAGGTTTCCATATTGCGATGCGTGACCTTGAGCTCAGAGGCGCAGGCAATGTTCTCGGTTCGAATCAGCACGGTCATATGGAATCTGTCGGTTATGAGATGTATGTCAAGCTTCTTGAGCAGGCAATATGTGAGGAAAAAGGCGAAAAGCCTGCCGAACCCGAAAAGGATTGCGTCATTGACCTGCCGATTGATGCCCACATTCCTCATGAATATATCGAAAGCGTTCCTCAGAGACTTCAGATTTACCGCAGGATTGCGGATATCAAAACGAACGAGGATGCTTCGGATGTCATCGACGAGCTTTGCGACCGTTTCGGCGATCCGCCCGAAAGCGTTGAGGGACTTATCAAAATTGCGCTTCTCAGAGGCAAAGCGTCAAGACACGATGTTTATGAAATCACTATGCAGAGCGACTGCCTGATTTTCAGAATCAGCGATCTTGATCTGGAAAAAATCGCAAGGGCGTCGGCTCATTTCAAAGGAAGATTTGTTGTCAGCGCAGGCAAAGGCAAACCGCACATTTCCGTGCGTTTGCTCAAGGGTGAAAACCGACTCAATCTTATCGAGCGAGTGCTTGATTATATGGATGAAGAACCTCGATGATTTTGCAAGTTAAACATATTGTTCTTGCAAAATTTGTGCAAACAGCAGAAATTGCAGTGCGTATTATGCAAGTTGTTGACAGGTACAAATTCATATGGTACAATAAAAACAATAAATCAAACCAAGGAGGCCGAGACTATGAAAAACAACGATTTACCGTTATTGCTGCTTGACAATTCCTCAATGAGTACAGTCATCAACGAGGGTGAATTCAAGAGCGAGATGATGACGTTTGAGGAAACCAAAGCTATCATCGAAATGTACGAAGAAGATGACATTATCCGTTGCTTTACGGGTGACCTGCTTGAGGAAATCATCTTCAAATATCTTGACATCCAGGGTCAGCATTTTGAGTATAAGAAAATTACAAATATGCGCCCCGGTCAGCACGCAATCGTGTTCAAGGTTTATATCACTCCTTCGGAAACACAGCCCGTTATCAAAACAAAATACGATACCGAGGCAAAGAAAATCCAGAATGTTTACGTATACTGTCAGCACATTGTAAAGATGGCATAAAAAATTACCGCCCTGTGTTTTGCAGGGCGGTTTGGTTTGGTGATAAATATGATAAAAAACATTATTTTTGATATGGGCGGGGTGCTGATTGACTATAACCCCGAAAAGACGCTTTATTCTCTTTTTGACAGAGAAACTGCCGATATTCTGCTCAAAGAAATTTTCAGAAATCCCATCTGGGCGGACAAAGACAGAGGAATAATTTTTCCCGAAGATATTATGGAGCAAAAGAAAAACGCCATTCCGCCTGAGATTTTTGAAAAAACAAGCGAAATGGTGCATAATTTCTATCCGTATATGCCGCCGTTTGAGAAGATGTATGACTTCATAAAGGGTCTTAAGGAAAACGGCTACGGCATCTATCTTCTTTCGAATGCATCAGGTGATTTTTATGAGAGAATCAGCGGAATTCCCGCACTCTCGCTCTTTGACGGCTATCTTATTTCTGCCGATTATAAGCTTCTGAAACCCGAAAAAGAAATTTATCTTGCCCTTTACGAAAAATTCTCGCTCAATCCCGGGGAATGCTATTTCATCGACGATGTTCAGGCGAATATCGACGGAGCAAAAAATGCGGGAATGGACGGTCATTGCTATTATCACGGCGACCTTGAAATTCTCAAAAAAGCAATGGCTGAAAAGGGCATCAAGGTTTAGTCACCCCACAAAAACCCTTTTGACAGTCAGACTGTCGCCCGTACCGATTTCACCGAGACCGATGAATTTTTCTTCGGGGCCGTACACTCTGAAAAATCCGAGCATACGGGGATATTTCAGCCTCTGAAGGTCAAGCTCACCGCCGTTTGAGAAGCGTTTTGCCTGAGCGGCGCTCACCCTGATGACGGGGTATTCTTCAAGTGCCTTGTCAACGGGAATAACAATATCGTTCAAACTGCCGTTATCCGCAGCAGCCGCAAGCTGCTCGAGGGTGACGGCGTTTTCTATTGAAAATCCGTTTGCCTTTGTGCGGCGCAGGTCGGTCATAACCGCACCGCAGCCGAGAGCTTCGCCGAGGTCGGCGATGAGAGTGCGGATATACGTGCCCGATGAGCAGTCAACGGCAATCGAATATTCGCCGTTTTCTTCATTTTCATTGAGCATCTCAATTGAAAAAACCGTTACCTGCCTTGCTTGGCGCTCGACCTCGATTCCCTTGCGTGCAAGGTCATAGAGCCTCTGACCGTCAACCGAAACAGCCGAATACATCGGCGGAAGCTGACTGATTTCGCCCTCAAAGCTTTTAAGTTTTTCTCTTACATCAGCCGCGGTGACATTGACGGGTCTTGTTTCAAGAACTTTTCCCGTGATATCGAGCGTGTCTGTTGTTGTGCCGAGACGGAAAGCGGCGATATATGCCTTGTTGTGGCTCGGCAAGAGCTCGCAGAAACGGGTTGCACCGCCGAGCATTATTGTTAAAACGCCCGTTGCCATCGGGTCAAGCGTGCCTGTGTGACCGCACTTTTTTTCACCGCATATACGGCGTACCCTTGCTATGGCACCGAACGATGTTATATCTTTTGGCTTGTCGAGAAGAATTATTCCTGTCATGGCAGTTCCTTCTTTCTTCATTAAAAACGGGCAACTCAGAAAGTTGCCCGAATTTTTTAATCGATTGTAAAAGCATCAATCTCTGCCTGAATTTCCTTGAGGAGGGAGTTGATTGCCTGCTGTTTTGAGCCGTAAAGCGTACAGCCTGCCGCCCCCATATGACCGCCGCCGCCGAGTCTCTGGCAGATGGCGGATGCATCGATATCGCCGTGAGTGCGTACGGAAGCTTTGAAGCTGCCGTCTTTCAGCTCTCTCATCGTAACACCGACAAGCACGCCTTCAATCTGACGGGGCAGATTGGCAAGACGGTCAGTTTCGCTCTCGTCAGAGCCGCTTTTTCTGTACATATCCTGCGTTACGCAGATAACTGCGCAACGGTCGGAAAAATAGAATCTCATTCCATCGAGAGCAAGGCGCTCAAGAGCCGCATAGGTTCTTGTCTTTGTTTCGAAGAAGGTCTGGATGATATTATAAGTATCTGCGCCGAGTTTTGCAAGCTCAGCCGCAATTTCGAAGGTCCTCGGTGTGGTGTTTGAAAATCGCATACAGCCCGTATCGGTTGTTACACCCGTGAAAAGGCAGGATGCAATCTGCGGAGTAAATTCCGCACCAAGCTCCCTGAGGAGAAGATACATCATTT
>JAZNFD010000108.1:0-3439 GCA_045588975.1 Acutalibacteraceae bacterium
TGATTAAGGCTGTGCTTGCAGGGCATCTGCATTTTGCTTTTGAAAGCATACTGCCCGGTGGTACGATGCAATATGTAACAAACCGTGGTGGCAGAGGAAGCGCAAGAGAGATAACAATAACGTAATTTAACGGAAGCAAAATTTCGCAAAATCCTTGTATATCAACGGTTTTTAATGCCGATATTATAAACTCTCACCATTCACCGCCAAAAATCGAGTGCTTCAAAAAAATTCTGATGCCGTCGGTTCGGGGTCGATTTTTAAAAAAGCCTCATTCACGTACTTAACTTCAAATTTAAGTACGTAAACATATTGCAAAAAAAATTTTTAGTTATATAATACATTTGGATGTAAAGTCCAGAGCGACAAAGCATCCGCCATTGACAACGGACAAGCCGTAACAAAAATGTTACGGCTTGTCTTATTTTGACGATTTTCATTGAAGCATTTATTAATATGTGTTACAATTTAGTACAAAGTTAACTCAATTAAAAAGAGGTGTCATAATGTTAATAAATATATTAAGTCGTTTTCTAATTAAGTTAAGTCGCTGTTTTTCTAAATGCTTAAAAAATTTTTTCAAAAAAACAAAGTCGAATTCTTCAAAAAGTAAAAAGGTCAATCAAACAACGCAAAAACCAGAACAAGCTATAAAAAAACCAATTCCAAAACCGCAAACAAAATCTGTCAAACCTAAAAAATCCAGTTTAAAAACTCCTTACATTCTTTTTGAAGATGAAAGACTTCTTTTAAAGCAAGCATCATCAGAATTGAATAAAAGCATAAAGAAATTAAAACCATTAGAAAAAATCGACTTTTCGGCCCCAAGCGAAAAAGATACAAAAATATACTTACCTATTGAGGGAACATTCAATTCAAAATTCTTTTTAAGAATGTATATGCTTAGAAATCATAAAGTTGAAAATCAAATTATATCAGATTTCGATTATATTCAATACCAAGTTCCCGTTAAAGCTACAAACGAAGAATTAATTTTATTGGTTTATGGTTATCACGCAATGAACAAACCTGCCTTTATTGATGACACTATGCCGTCAATTGGAAAATCATTATGTGAATTCACTAATATAGATGTTAATTATCATTGTCAAACCCTAAAAACTATAAAAATTTAGTTTCTATTATGAACAAAATTGTAGGTCATAATGTCACTGAATGCAAAGAATATATTGCGGCACAAAAGTCAATTGATTGTTTAAAAGAATGGATAAAAACAACTCTTGAAGAAGTGAAAAAAGAGTTTATAAAATCAGATTTCAAATCACCTAAATGGGTGCAAGAATACAAACTTTTTTCTTATATAAAGCTATGGCATAACGATGCAATTTTTCAATACCACCCCGAATGGCTCAATGGACTGTATCTAGATATTTTCATTCCATCTATCAACACTGCAGTAGAATATCAAGGTCAACAACATTATGAACCAATAGAATATTTTGGTGGAGAAGAAAGGTTTTTCGATAATAAGGAGCGAGATACTAGAAAACAAATTCTCTGCAAGAATAACGGCGTAACATTACTTGAATGGCCATATTCCCAAAAAATCACATATACAAACGTATGCGTGTTGGTTGACAAATTCAGAAGTGAATTCGAAAACTTGCAAAATAACACAAAACACTATTATTGTTCAGAGTTTTTTATTGAAAAATCAAGATATTCTCAAATAAAAAAAGCGATAGCAGAAGAAAAGAAACAAAAAATAAAAAAAGCAAAAGTAGAATCATCAACTGTAATAAGGCAATATGATTTAGATGGATCATTTCTAAAAGAATTTGACACATTAATTGAGTCTTCAAACACTGTTGGCGTTGGTGTGTCAAGCATACAAAAATGTGTAAGCGGGCAAAGAAAAACTGCAGGAGGATATATTTGGATTCGTGAAAAAAGGAACGATCAACCGCTTAACAAAACAGATGTATTAAACACTATAAAAAGAGACTCAACACATATACCAGGAGAAAACACCTGCAAACCTGTGGCTAAAATAGACATTGATTCAGGTGAAATTATTGAAATATTCCCTTCAATAAAATCTGCTGCACAAGGTGTTGGCATAAATCCTTCTGGAATCCGAGATGTGTTAAACGGCAAACAGAAAACCGCAGGAGGTTTTTTCTGGGTAATAATGTCCGAATAATTATCTAACATTCTTTTCACAAAAACAACCCCCAACAGCGAATCACGCCATTGGGGGTTATCTTTATATGGTGCCGATGGTGGGACTCGAACCCACACGGGTATTCCCAAAGCATTTTGAGTGCTTCACGTCTGCCAATTCCATCACATCGGCAAATCAGCTTTTCTATTATAGCCTAACGCAACTCAAAAATCAATAGTTTTAAAAATTTTTATTTTCTTTTTGCTTTCTTAATAAGGTAAACAGAAACGGCAATTACTAAAAAAGAAACGATAAATGAGATTAATATCTCCAGCCATTCATAACCGGTCGAAGCAATCAGAATCGATGTCGGTCCGTCTGCACCGCCGATTATACCGATACTTCTTGATGTACTGATACTAAAGAGAATAATCATTATTGTGTAAAAAAGGATTATCGCCGCTATAACTATAAGTGCAATCGCCGCAGCATAAAACATTATTCTTCTGCTTCTTGAATTTCGTTCAGCCATCATTGCATTCAGATTTTCAAGCTTCTGTGATATTTCTGCAAGCTCGGATTTTGTATCTTTTGTTTCAACAGTTTCTCCGAGAAGATTACTGACGGACACTTCGAAAACTTCTGCAATTTTTATCAACATTTCGGAATCGGGCACAGACAGATTCTGTTCCCATTTTGAAACGGTCTGTCTGACAACACCGAGCTTTTCTGCAAGTTCTTCCTGCGACATTCCTTTTACTTTTCTGAAATTTTTTATGTTTTCACTTAGCATATCCATTCCTCCTTGCTGAAAATTTTATCACAAATGACACGTTGCGGCAAGCAACAAAAATTAACATAACGGCGCTCCGATAAAGAAACGCCGTTATAAATTACATTATACAATTATCTGCCTGTTGTTGCGGTTGTCTTGAGAGTAACGTCATGATAGCCGCCTTCAACAATACTTGTTGCTGAAACAACAGTAAGCTTTGCATTCTTCTGAAGGTCGGGAATGGAAAGCACACCACAGTTGCACATTGTTGACTTAACCTTATAAAGGCTCTTTGCAACATTATCTGCAAGAGGACCTGCATAAGTTACATATGAGTCAACGCCTTCTTCAAAGCTGAGCTTTGCCTTGCCGCCGAGATCATATCTCTGCCAGTTTCTTGCTCTGTTGGAGCCTTCGCCCCAGTATTCTTTCATATATGTTCCGTTAACATTTACCTTGTTTGTGGGTGATTCATCAAAGCGTGAGAAGTATCTTCCGAGCATAACGAAATCAGAGCCCATAGCGAGAGCGAGAGTTAT
>JAZNFD010000109.1:0-2476 GCA_045588975.1 Acutalibacteraceae bacterium
GGATATCCGTGAAATCTGTAACGAGTACGGCGTTCTCCGTTGGGGCAAGCTCAAACGCAGCAAAACAGTTATTCTTGACGGCGCAACAGATAAAATTGCTTTGACTTTTTCAGAAAAAGAATACTACAGCTTCAACACAGGTCTTGAATTACCCGACGGCGGAGAAAAAATCTTTGATGAAATTTTAGAAATCATTAAACAGTATAAGCAAGGAGATGATTAACCTTGTCAACAATACTTGAACAAAAATGCCCGAACTGCGGCGGCGCGGTGGAGTTTGACGTCGGCGCACAAAGGCTGAAATGTCCATTCTGTGACACCGAGTTTGATATTACCGCTATGCCCGAAGACGCATCAAATCAGGTTGAGCAAATCAACTGGAATTCGCAGGGCGCACAGTGGGGAGCAGGCGAAACAGACGGTATGAGCGTTTATGTCTGCAATTCCTGCGGCGGTGAAATTGTTGCCGACACAACAACGGGCGCAACAAGCTGTCCCTACTGCGGCAATCAGGTCGTTATGAAGGGACAGTTTTCAGGCGCGTTGAAACCCGATCTTGTAATTCCTTTCAAGCTCGATAAAAAAGCGGCAAAAGAAGCGCTCAAAAAGCATATTTCAACAAAGAAATTCGTGCCTAAATCATTCCTTGCCGATAACCGCCTTGAAGAAATCAAAGGCGTTTACGTGCCGCATTGGCTCTTTACCTGCGATGCGGTGGGCAACGCAACCTACAAGGCAACAAAGGTCAGAAAATGGTCTGACGAAAACTATAATTACACCGAAACCTCATATTTTGAGGTTTGCAGAAGCGGCAATATAGGCTTTGACAACGTTCCCGTTGACGGCTCAACAAAAATGCCCGACGACCTTATGGAATCCGTTGAACCCTTTGATTTGTCGCAGGCCGTCGATTTCAATACCGCTTATCTCGCAGGCTATCTTGCCGATAAGTATGACGTAACCGCAGAGGAAAGTATGCCCAGAGCAAACGAGCGTATCAGACAGAGCATAATTGATTCGTTCAGGGAAACCGTAAAGGGATATGACGAGGTTGAAAATCAAGGCGCAAATATGAACGTTGCAAACGGCATTTATAAATATGCACTCTATCCCGTATGGCTTCTCAACACAAAGTGGAACGGTGAGAATTTTACCTTTGCAATGAACGGACAGACGGGCAAATTCGTCGGCAATATCCCGACGGATAAAAAAGCCGTCACAAAAGCGTCACTTCTTCTCGGTGCAGGCATAGGTGCCGTTATCTACGGTCTTATGTGGCTGATTGAGCTGCTTTAAGGAGGTGCGGATATGACTAAAAAGATTTTTGCGGCTTTGATTGCGCTTATAATTTGTCTTTCGGCAGCACTTTCCGCATCAGCTTATACTCAGGAGTATGTTATTGACTATGCGGATAAGCTCGCATCAAGCGAAATTGAAGAACTCGATTTGTTTGCCGAAAAGCTCGAAACTGCTTACGGTGTTACCGTGATTTTCTGCATAACCGAAGGTACGGGCGATGTAACTGCTGATGAATTTTCTTCGGGAACCTATGGCGATTACACCGATAATGAAAACGGTATAATAATCGTTCACGATGATTGGAACAAATCATATTCCGTATTCACTTCGGGCAACGCAGATGAATATTTCAGCGATGCCGCCGTTGATAGCATGATTGATGCTTATGATACTAACGACAGCTATTACGGCGGAATTTATGCCTGCTATGAGTTGGCAGAAGAATATCTTGAAAACGGTTATTCGGGCGGATATGTTAATGACTCAGAGTCATTGAATAACAATACCGATACAATAGGTGCAAGCGAAGAAAAGGACGGCGTTTCAATTATATGGCTGCCCGTTTCGCTTCTGATTGGTCTGCTTGTCGGTTTCCTGATTATCAATTCTATTGCTGCGAAGAACAAGTCGGTAAAAATGCAGGAAAATGCAACCGTCTATACCCGACCGGGCAGTATGGTTATAACCGGCAGCGCGGACAATTTCCTTTATAACAACGTCGAACGCAGAGAAAAGCCGAAGCAGACAGAGAAGAATTAAGGAGGTATTACCGATGGGGTTTTTTGATTCACTCAAAAGACAGGCAGAATCCGCACTTAAAAGAGAGGTTTCGCAGGGTATTAACAAGGTGGTGAACAATGCCGTTCAGTCTGTCGGTAAAGGCAGAAATCACACGGAAACCTTTACTTTCACTTCACTTCCGACAAATGTTGTCGAGCTTCAGGCTCTGCCAGAAGCAAGCCTTGATTCAGCATTCAAAACAACCGCATTAACCCTCGCTGTGCTTTGTAATTATGAGCATTACCCCGAAGCGACAATCGAAATGCTTAACTTTTTAAAAGGTCCCGCAGAGGTCAGCGGCTTTGAAAAGCAGTTTATCAAAGAGCATCTCGGCTCCGACGTTTACAAAGCACGCTCATATTTTGAGGGCGCAACACCCGAAAACAGCTATAAGCCT
>JAZNFD010000110.1:0-4963 GCA_045588975.1 Acutalibacteraceae bacterium
ACCTACAGAACCGTTTATCCCTTCTTCTCGCTCGTTGCAAAAGAAGAGCTTCGTGAAATGCTCACCGCATTCATTTATGAATATAAAGAAAGCGGCTGGCTTCCCCGCTGGCTTTCTATCGGTGAATGCGGCTGTATGCCCAGCACACTCGTTGATGCTGTTATCTGTGACGGTGCGGTGAAGGGCTTTATTGATAACGAAACTCTTGAGGTTGCACTTGAAGGAATGATTAAGCATTCCGTTACAAACGCACCGCATAAGCGTTTCGGCAGAAACGGTGCGGAAACCTATTGCAAGCTCGGATATGTGCCCTATGAGGATGAAAAAGAAAGCGTAAACCTTACCCTTGATGCCGCTTACGGCGACTGGTGCATTGCTGAAATCGCAAAAATTCTCGGCAAACCCGACATTGAAAAAGAATACAGAAAGCGTGCGCTCAACTATAAAAATCTCTTCGACCCCGAAACAGGCTTTATGCGTGCGAAAGACAGAAAGGGCAATTTCAGACCCGACTTCACACCCATCGGCTGGGGCCGTGACTACACCGAAGGCAGCGCATGGCAGAATTCATTTGCCGTGCCTCACGACATTGAGGGTCTCGCCGACCTTTACGGCGGCAAGGATAAGCTCATTGAGAAGATTGACGAGCTTTTTGCAACTCCGCCCGAATACGAAATCATCGGCTATGGCTGTGAAATCCACGAGATTACCGAAATGGCGGCGGCAGACTTCGGTCAGTGCGCCATATCCAATCAGCCGAGCTTCCATATTCCTTATATTTATTCTGCGCTCGGCGATGTTGAAAAAACCGCCTATTGGGTAAAGAAACTCTGCGACGAAGCTTTCTCATGGGAAGATGACGGCTTCCCCGGCGACGAGGATAACGGAACAACCGCTATCTGGTATATCTTCGGTGTACTCGGTCTTTATCCCTTCTGCCCCGGCACAAAAGAATTTGTCAAGGGTATAAAGCAGGTTGACAAAGTTTTCATCGGCGAAAAAGAACTTGATGTCAATAAATTCGAAGGCAATAAAATCAATTATGATGATATAAAATAATCGGAAAGGAAAATTAAAATGGAAAGATTTCTTATTATCAACGCCGACGATTTCGGTATGTGCAGCGGTGCAAACCTTGCGGTTATGGACCTTCTCAAGGACGAAAAAAGTGCTCTCACATCATCAACAATTATGACTCCTTGTGCATGGGCACCCGAAGCTTGCCAGTTTGCTGCGGCAAATCCCGAGCTTGCAATCGGCGTCCATCTCACATTCACCAGCGAATGGTCAAAATACCGCTGGGCACCCGTTAACACAAGCAACACCGACTCGCTCCGCGATGAAGAAGGCTTTATGTGGCACGAAAGCGACCAGGTTGAAGAGCACGTCGACATTGACGAGGTTGAGGGCGAAATCAGAGCACAGATTGAGCGCTGCAAGAAACTCGGTCTGACCACACCTTCACATCTTGACAACCATATGGGTTCGCTTTACGGCATTGAAACAGGCAGATTCGAGCTTCTTCAGACAACTCTCGCAATCGCAGGTGAATACGGACTCCCCTTCCGTCTGCCCGGTATCTTCTCAGATGCAATGCTCGGCAATTCAATGCTCGAAATCAATGTTGATAAGAGCATGATTGATATGGTATACGGAAAAATTGTTGCTTTCGCAACCGCAAACGGCGTTGCGCTTCCCGACCATCTCATTCCCAACGAGTGGGGCGGTCCTCAGGACGAAAGCTACGAAAGCTTCAAAGAATATCTCTACAACCTCTACGCATCAATGCCCGAAGGTATAACCGAAACCTATCTTCATCCTTCACTCGAAACCGACGACCTCAAGGGTACCTCGGGTGCATGGCAGCGAAGAGTCTGGGAATATCAGGTTATGAAAGATCCGCAGACAAAACAGCACATCGAAGCTCACGGAATCAAGCTCATCAACTACCGTGACCTTGCGGCAATGAGAAAATAAAAAATAAGGGACTGTCCCGCCGAAAAGGCAAGGCCAGTCCCTCTTTTTTGTTTATCTGAATGCAAGATAGAAATATGTTGTACCGCCTTCGTTAAGCTTCGGACTGCATGACCTTACAACGGTTGAATCGCTGTTTCTCACGGTGAATCCCGTAGAAGTCAAAGAAATACCAAGGCTTGTGCCGTCAGCAATACCGAGCGCCGCCGTTGCATAGTATTGGTTCTTTTCGGTATCAAAAGTCATAAGAGGCAATCCCAGACCGGCAACAATAACAACACTCGGTCTGAATCCGAGAGAAATCGACCTTGAAGCAGTACCCATGCCGAAATATGTTCCCGCCACAAACGGTTCGGTAAGATAAGTCTGCTGTTCTTCCGAAAGGTGGATTGCTGAGTTATTGATATGCGAACCGCAAAGAAGCTCCTTGTTGATAAACGACGGGAAATCAAGGCTCGAACTTGATGCAGGACAGAGCGAGGCATTGACCGTTGCCCACGCGCTGAGAACGAAAGCATCGGTATCTCTGTCTGAAACAATTTCTTCACAGCCCGAATTAATGATATCAAGACCCGAAGCGAAAGTCAGACAGTCAATGATATCCGTAAATGCATCGTGGCAGGCTTCACCGCCCAAAGAATACGGAGCGTGAATAGAAATTCTGAGTCTTATGTTTGCCTGCCTGCAATATTCGTTTTCAACAAGAACACCTTCGTCGTTTTCTTCAAACGAATCAACGATTTCCATACTTCGGATGCCGACCGCAACAGTTGTGTTTTTAAGCGGTACGGCTTTTTTGATTGCCGGGAATTCCGTCAGGAAATTGATATAGGAAAGCTCTTCTCTTTCCTTGAGCCATGCAACGATATTCGACGGCAACGCACTTATTTCACTCATAAATTACACCTCAACAATCACTCTTATTATTGCCCATATATAAAACACTTCATCGCCTTTATATACCTTTTCGGCACGGTCGATTCTGTATTTTTCTTTGCCGCAGATCACATACGAACCGTCCTCGGCGGTTGTAAGGTCCGGTTCGGGAGGGCCGATATAAAGATAGTGACCCTGAGAATTATAACCGATTTCGGTATTTACGCCGTAGAGATACATCTTGTTTTTATATCTCAGAGGACTGATAAAAGCATTCATGTCGGCAAGTTTTTCTCCGTTTTTCGATGAAAACGAAGCCGTTCTGCCATAGGAATCAAAAATAGGTTTTATATTCATATGCTCACCTGCCTGAAAACGAATTCATCGTCATTAAGCAGCGGAAGAGCCGCGATAAGCGCTTCATTTTTCTCTTTTTCGGCAAGCTCAATCATCGCATTCGGAGAAACCGAAACCGTAACGTCGCCCGCCTTGAACGAAGTAACCTCGTCGCTGTTTCTCATTTTTTTTACGCAGAGCCGGTAATTCACCATTGCCGCCGCAAGACTCACAAGGCGTCCGTCCGAATGCATTTCCTTTGACCTGACTCTCGGCAGAATTTCGTTCACCGTCAGGGTGCAGACGGGAGCAAGCTCCTCGTCCGTACCCTCGGGGGAATAATATTCTCGCAGCGCAGATAAAACACTGAGGCAATCTATCAACGCTTATCCCTCCTGTCAGACGGAAAGCACCTTTGATGCTCCGTCAAAAATCTTGGCAAAACCTGCTGTGCAGCTGATAACCGCACGTTCAAGCTGACGGTCAATAAGCTTGTCATATTCGGTCATGATATCGCCTGCCTTGACCATTTCAAGAGCAGCAGTCTTATCAAGACCGATAAGCTTGTTTTCGCCGACTGCAGATGACTTGAGAAGCTTTGCGCCAAGGGGTGTAATCATATCACCCTTGCCGTGGAAATTAAGGCCCGCAGCCGCATCTCTGAACTGCTCCATATTGAGCATTTCAACCATAATGGCAGGGTCTGCGATAATCGTGTTAAGCTCATAAGGGTCAAAGCCGTTCCAGAAATTAACAAGGTCGGCATATGTAAGAGTACCTGCCTGTGCAACGCTGACAGTTTCTGCCGCATTGCCGTTGCCGTCGCCGTTTTCAAGAACTTCAATCGCATCCTTGAGAAGGGTTCTTGCGATGTAAGCACCGATCTGTCTGAGAGTGACGGTGAAAAGGTCAAGGCGCTGGAATCTGATAGCCTCATATGAAGCAACAAGGCTTCTGCCTCTCTTCTTGAGCTTAACGAGGTTTTCCTTTGTGCGGATGGTTGTTTCAGGAATGAAAGCGCCCTCCTTGACAACCTTGATTTCCTTCTCTTCTTCGGTGGGAATTGAACTGATTGAACGGTAATCGAGGCCGTCAATGGATGTTGTTGAAGCAACCACATCGGAAAGAATATCCGCCTGCTCAAGACCCTGCTTTACGGCTCTTGAAACATATTCGGGGAAAAGCACCGCACTCTGTGAGCTCTTGAAGAACTTATCAACCACATCGCTTGCGGGGCCGCCCACCTTTATTCCGAATCTCTTGAGCTGACGCTGATACGCGTCAAGGCCCTCGAGAGATGTGCCCTTGTAATTTTCGCTGGGGTCAATGCTTTCGAGTGACTTCGTGAAGTTGCCCGATGCGTAAAGACCCTTTTCAAGCTTGATATTATCAAAATTTGACATTGTTATTTCTCCTTCCTTACATAATGAATGTTACGGTTTTCTTTGCTTCGTCAACGGCAACAACAAGATATTCTCTGCCGTTTTCGGATGCGGTTACGCCTTCGCCGTCGGAAACGAGCTTTGAATAACCTGCCTCGGGAGCAGTGCCGCTGTATTTTGTCCTGACGGCACCGCTGAGCTGAACGGAAGCATACTCTCCGTCGCCGTCAACCGCAATGCCGCAGAAAACCTCTCCGCTCGCCGCAGCCGCAACGGTTTCAGTTCCGCTCATTTTAACGGGTGTTCCGCCCGCAATCTCTTCGTTTGACTTGAAGGTCGCTGTGTTTTCGTTGAATCCGCTGAATGATACTGACATAAATTATTCCTCCTTAAAT
>JAZNFD010000111.1:0-9819 GCA_045588975.1 Acutalibacteraceae bacterium
TAAAGTATAATCTCAGCGTACTCGCAACAAAAAACAACGGCGAGGTCAGGCCCGTTATAACCGGCGAAAGACGCTTTGAGCGTGGCGACCATCTTCTTGTTCTCGGAAGAGAAGAAGATGTACGCAAAGTCACAAAATAAACAAACATCCCGGATTTCCACCAGTTGAAAATCCGGGAATTATTTTTTATTTCCGAATCATCACAGCATCTGTTGTTCTTTTTTGTACATTCAATAAACTTATTTTGTAATTTTGGAACATTACCGCAAATATTGCACATTATTAATCATATCTTTTTCCCGATGTATAATTTCTTTTCGGAATATTGACACACTTTATTATTCTGAATTATAATTATTTTATGCTTTATTATGAGCATTGGAAAGAGGATTTGTATATGAAAGCGGTATTGTTTTATCCGAGGATTGAGGATTCTTTCAGAGCATCCTATCCTCCGTTAGGGATAATGTCAATTGCATCATATCTTAACGCAAGCGGTCACAAAACGGTTATATGTGACCGTTTTTTTGAAACAGACAGCGTAAAAGATATTCTGAAAAAGCATTCTCCCGACGTAATCGGTGTTTCCGTCATATCATTTGCGTTCATAAAAGACGCATCACATATTTCGAAAGAGGCAAAATCTATGGGCATTCCCGTCATCTGGGGCGGAATAATGCCTTCAACAATCCCACAAGAAACACTCGAAAGCGGTTATGTTGATTACGTGAGCTTCAACGAGGGCGAATATACCTGGCTTGAAATGGCAAACGCATTTGATGAAGGCAAACCTTTCGACGGCATAGACGGGCTCGGTTATATCCGTGAAGGCAAGTTTATCCGCACCCCCGACAGAGAATTCATCGACCTTTCTTCTTTGCCGAAAATCGACTGGACTCTCGTAGACCCCGAAAACTATTTTCAGACTTCTTACGGCTACGGCAATATGCTGAGCACCTACCTGTCAAAAGGCTGTTTCGGCACCTGTACATATTGCTACAATCCCGAATTTCATTGCTCGACCCGCCGCCAGAGACCGATTGAACACGTGATTGACGAAATGCGTTATCTCGTTGAGAATCACGGTGCAGGCGGTTTTGACTTTACGGACGACCTTATGTTTCTTAACAGAAACAGCGTTATGGATTTTTGTAAAACAATGGTTGACAGCGGACTCAACACCTGCTGGAGCGGATATCTGCGCATAGGCATCATCAACGATGTTGCGGACTACAAAAGCATGTATGACTCGGGATGCAGATGTATGATTTACGGAGTCGAATCGGGTTCGGAAAAAATTCTGAGAAGCGTCAGCAAGAAAACTCCGATTGATAAAATCGTGAGCAACATCACAAACTGTCTGAAAGCGGGAATCGTTCCGATAGTAATGTTTATGATAGGTTTCCCTGGAGAAACGGAAGACGACCTCAAAGCAACCGTCAGCCTTGCAAAGCAGATTGAGGGTGCGGTTGTTGCCTTCGGATGTTTCACTCCCCTCCCTGGAACAAAAATTCAGCGTGAACTTGTTGAAAGCGGGCAGCTTGTTCCGCCGAAAACGCTTGAGGAATATTCAAAAGTCACGTTTGCCGACGATGTCACGATCAATGCAACCGAAGTCAGCACGCTTGAACTGATGACGATAAGAAAATTCTTCAGGCTTCGCGGTATTTTCGCCAAAAGCGGTGATTCATCGGATGAGCAGTTTTTCAAGGTTCTTGCAAACACGGTCAAATCAATGAGCGGCAGAGGATTCACTCATTTCGTGCGCAGCGGATTTTACACTGCATTCAGTCTTGCAAAAACATTCACAATTTTCTTTCATCCGAAAATAAGAAAGAAATACGGACTGTATTTCACAAAATAAGCAAAAGCGGATTGCACCTCAGCAATCCGCTTACTTTTTATCCGTTCCAGGCTCTTACAAGCTCTTTATAATGATTTCCTTTATGTTCAAAATCCTTGTAAACATTATAGCTTGAGGCGGCGGGCGACATAATACAGCTCCTGCCTTTTTCGGTAAATCTGAATGCCGCATCAACCGCTTCTTCCATATTATTGGCAATAATAATATTTTTGGTACATCCTCTTTCAAGAAGGGCATTGCAGATATCAAATCCCGTATCGGGCATTCCGATTATATTTCTCAGTTTGCATTTTTCAAGATAGTCGACGAATTCTGAATAGTCAATTCCTCGGTCCATACCGCCGAAAATAAGTGTATCAACGTCATCAAGCGCCTCAACAGCACATTCAACCGCATGGGGAATCGTTGCAATCGCATCGTTATAGAATTTTATTCCGTGATATTCGCCGAAAGGCTCCATACGGTTTTCAATTCCCCTGAAGTTTCTTACAGCTTCAATAATATGCTCGTCGCTTATGCCGATGCATCTTGCGGCAGTTGCGGCAAAAAGAACATTCTGCCTGTTATGTGCGCCCTTCAATCTTTCGTTTGATGCGGCTGCGGCAATGATTTCCTCATCGCCGGCACCTCCGTTTTCACAAACTCTGATAACAGATGTTTCGGTCTTTGAGAAGTTGAAATATTCGCCGAAATCCTGCCAAGCATTGCAGATAAAATAGTCGCAGCCGACCTGATGGCGGATTATATTCATTTTGGCGGTAACGTAGCCGCCGAATCCGTTATAATGGTCAAGATGCTCGGGGTAAATATTTGTCATAACCGCAACATGGGGCGATGCGGTTGTGTATTCAAGCTGATGGGATGACATTTCAATAACTGCGGCAAGAGCACTTCCGTTTTCAAGGCTGTCAAGCACCGGCACACCCATATTGCCGATAAGACAAACGCTCTTTCCCGCCTGCTTTATCATTTCATATATAAGAGTTGATGTGGTTGTTTTGCCCTTTGTGCCTGTAACACCGATACACACTCCCTTTGAAAAGCGCAAAAACAAGTCCGTCTGGCAGGTCACTTCGATACTGCTTGAAACCACAACGTCCCTGAATGAAATTCCGGGTGTTTTGATAACGGTTTCATAGTTTTCGATTGCATCGAGATAATTTTCACCGCAATGAAGAGTGACATTCGGGTCATCAAGCTCAATCTGACGCATATCCGCAATACCGATTTTCTTATCGGGCAGATTTCTTCTGATGATGTTATATGTAGAGCGACCCTCCCTGCCGAAGCCGAGAATAAGCACCTCTCTCTGTCTTAAATATTCAATCAGCATCTGAAACATATCTGTGCATCCTCCGAAGATTTACGATTAAAATATATTATATCAAACTTTTTCACTTTATTCAAGAAAAAAGAACACAGATTTCAGAAATGTTATTTTGTTTTTTCTTTCTTTTATTGCAAATTATTACAAATCCGTTAATTTTTCTCAATCGACTTTATTTTTCCAAAAAGTAAATTTAAGTTCAAGTAAAGGTAATATAATAAAAACACTAATTCAGTTTAAGAGGGACAAAAGATGAAAAAAAGATGGCTTTATGCGTTGGCGGCTCTGCTTGTTGCATTGTCGATGATTTTTGCGGGATGCACGAAAACGCCTCCCCCCGAAGGCGAAGGCGGGTCGGATATTGAAATAAGCAATATCACCGCAGAAGAAACAAAACCTCGCTACACCGCAGAGGACAAGCTTATTGCGCTGTCATACGATGACGGCCCACATTCGGTTCATACCAACACAATCCTTGATATTCTCGAAAAACACGGCGCAACGGCAACATTCTTTGTTGTCGGATACAACATTGACAAAAACATTGATGCTATCAAACGTGCGCATTCCTTGGGCTGTGAAATCGGCAACCACACGGATGACCATAAGATTCTCACCAAATGCGACAACGAAACCATACGCAATCAGGTAAATAATCCCAACCAAAAAATCAAAGAGCTTACAGGAATTGAAACGGCTCTTTTCCGCGCTCCCGGCGGTGCATTCAAGGGTATAACAGACAAAATAGGAATGCCGATTATTCAATGGTCAATCGACACCGAGGACTGGAAAGCAAAGGACGCCGCTCATAAAGGCAGAAGCGAAGCGGAACGAAACGCAGAGCTGAGAAAAATTGCCGATGAGGTTATTACGAGCGCCGAAAAAGGCGACATAATCCTTATGCACGATATCTATAAATTTACTGCCGACCTCTCCGCAATCCTAATTCCCGAGCTTAAAGAAAAAGGGTTCAAAATCGTCAGTGTCAGCGAGATGTATGAGGCATACGGCAAACCGCTCAATGACGGCGTGGTTTATTATAATATCAATTTCGATCAGGAAGCAAGTACTGTTCCGAGCACAGCAGTGCTTGAAGCGGGCGAATACAAGGTCAAAACAAAAGGCGGCAATCTCAACGTTCGCATTGAGCCTAAGCAGGACAGTCAGGCTATCGGCAAACTTTCCAACGGCGACCCCGTAACGGTTATTAAATCCGTACCCGGATGGGCATTCGTTAAAATTCCCGGTGCAAGCGGATGGGTAAATGCGGCATATCTCACAAAATAAAAAAATCACCTGCAGTTTTATGATTTTATAAGGCTGCAGGTTTTTTATCTACATAATACACAAAATATAGTTATATATTTACAAAAAATTTTCAAACAAATTCTATAATTAGTGTTAACTTTTGGAGTAAAATGTGTTATAATACTAAATAAAGTATAATGGTGATTTATTGTATTTTTATATTTTCGGTTTGTAGGTGATATTTTGTCCGACAAAAAAAGACGTGATTCGGGCGAATTTGAAGATATTACGAGCTACAGTGTACCTAAAGGTGCAAAAAACAAGCTCGGTCATTTCTGGAACTTCAAATTCAAGCCTTTCTTTCTCAAAAATCAAAAGCGCAACCTGAAAGCGATTCTCAGCATATGTGTTTGCCTTGTGCTTGTTTTCTCTGCAATCGTCGGAGCGTATGTGCGCAAGATGTTTTCACTCATTAATCACAACGAAGGCCATTTCGGCAATCCCGATATAACCTTCAACGCAGATATTGAAGAGGACGAAAATCTGATATTCAACCGTATCGAAGACATCGCCTCCGCTAATTCAATCAAAGAGCTTCTTCGTTCATGGGCAACAAATAACGGTGAGAAAATTTACAGCAAAAAGGTTATCAACGTCCTTCTTATAGGCGAGGATAACGAAGACGGCTCTCATCGTTCCGACTCGACAATGCTGGTTTCGGTCAACACCAAAACAAAAAAGATAACCATCACTTCTTTCCTCAGAGATTCATATACTTATATGGACATTAACGGCAGCGAAAGATTCGACAAAACCAACCACTCCTATGCATGGGGCGGTGCGGCAAAGCTGATGGAAGTCCTTTCAAACAACTATAAAATCCGTATTGACCACTATGTTTCAATCAACTATGAATCATTTGTTGCGGCGGTTGACGCTCTCGGCGGAATCTCCGTTCCGATTACCGAAGCAGAGGCAGGATATATGAACCGCACCACCCGCGTCAAAGGCTTTGAAAGCGGTGAAAGCGTTCATCTTACAGGCGAACAAGCTCTGATTTATGCAAGAATCAGAAAGCTTGACAGTGAGGTTGAGCGAACAAGAAGACAGCGCGAGCTTATCTCCGCACTCATCAACCAGGTCAAGGATTCGTCCATAAGCGACCTTAACAACGCAATCCAGACCTTTCTCCCCTATGTGACAACAAATTACAAAACAAGCGAAATCATTTCTCTCGGAACTCAGGCACTCAGCGAAGGCTGGCTGAAATATGAAATTGCAAGCCAGGCATACCCCGCAGAAGAGCATCGCTACGGCGTTGACTACTTCCAGACATATACAGGCAGACTCTTCGTATGGATTGTTGACTACATAACAGCGGCAAGAGATTTGCAACTTGCGCTCTACGATCAGACAAACATCGAAATCAATCCGCAGACTCACATTTCCGCAATAGGTCTTGCAAAAGGAAATTCCGGCAGGCAGGAATACAGCGAATATGAAGAGGAATCATCAACATCAGAAGAAGAATACGAAACGCATTATTATTACGAAGAAGAAACCACAAAGAAAAAGCCATTCAGCTGGATAGGTGATGACGGCAGAGACCCGTTCAACCCCTTTAAGCCGGAAGAAACCACTCAGGATTACAGTTACGAAGATGTTTCCGAATATTATAATCCCGACGAAACTTACTATAATCCCGACAACTCTGAAAACGAACCTCCGGATTATTACGAAGAAGAAACAGAAGAATACTAAAAAACAACCCTATGTTTTCCACCGGAAAACATAGGGTTTAATGTTTGTTTTGTTATTCGGGATTATGCGTTGACTTCTTCCTTTTCCTTGGCTTTATTTGCAGCTTCTTTGGCGTCAAGTGCCTTTGCCATCATTTCACGGATAACAGCTTTATCTGTTCCTTTTTCAACAAGTTCAAAGTATTCTTCTGCGGGAAGACCTCCAACGAAGCACTGCTTATACTTAACGTCGATACCCTTATTTGCGATTACAAGGTTGATAACGAAAAGTGCAACAAGTGCTGCGATATAAGCGAAAATTCCGAATCCGATTGAACCGCTGATAAACTCAGGGAAAACAGCGGAAATGTTGCTTGAGAATACGTTGAAGAAAACGATTGATGCAACCGCAAGAACGATTGTGATTATGTTAAGAGTGATGTTTCTTGCGTTGCCTCTGGGACCGCAAGCAATGGTAAGCAAGAGAAGGCTTAAAATAACAAACACAAGCGAAAGAAGAAGGCAAACAAGCGCACCTGCATAGCCGATGAAGCTTGTGCCGAGAAGCGATGAGCCGATCATTGTGAAAAGAGCATCAAAATCGAGCGATGAAACGAGATTGTAAATTTCAATCGCATTGATGTTTGTTGTTGTCTGCTCAATGAACGGACCGCTGTATGTAACACTGCAAAGCGGGAGCATAAGCATAGCAATGGGAAGAACCGAAAGAATAATTCTGACGATCGTGAGCTTTGAGCCGACGAAAGCAGCCTTGAGTCTGTCGATTCTCTTCTGAAGTCTGGCATGCTCTGCCTCAGCCTTATCGGCTTCGTCGAGCAGTCTTTCTTCCATTCCGTAATAAACAAGGTTTACACCGCAACCGGGGCAGTTGGGTTTCCAATCAAATATTGTAAGCTTTCTTCCGCATTTAGGACAGTTAGCCATGTTTTTTCCTCCAAACAAGTTATATTAATAATATTTATTTTACCATATTAATATCACTAAATCAATTGTAAACTATAACTAAAAAGCCATGCTTATTTTCGGCATTATTACCATTAAATCAATCCGCCGTCTGCAGTTATAACCTGAGCGGTGACATAATCCGAGTCTTCGCTCGCAAGAAACGAAACAATTCCGGCAATTTCGCTCGCCTTACCGAACCTGCCCATCGGGATCTCCTGCGCAAACGCAGATTTATCCTCTTCACTGAGGTTATCGTTCATTTTTGTTTCAATCGCACCGGGTGCAATGCAGTTAACCTGAATGTTGCTCGGTGCAAGCTCCCTTGCGAGTGCTTTTGAAAAACCGATAACCGCCGCTTTTGTTGCGGAATAAACAGTTTCGCATGACGCACCGAAAACACCCCACATCGAAGAGATGTTAATTATTTTGCCGCTTTTCCGGTTTATCATAAACGGAACGGCACATTGGCAGCAGTTGAACACTCCCTTGAAGTTGACCGCTGTCATTCTGTCAAAATCCTCTTGGGTTATGTCCGTAAACAGCTTCTGCTGGGCAATGCCCGCATTATTGACAAGCACAGAAACGCCGCCGAAAAAATCGGTGGCGTCTGCAAAAACTTCTTTGATTGTGTTGAAATCCGATACATCGGCTTTGTAGATTCTGAAGCGTACTCCCGTCTGCAAAAGCTTGCTCTCAAGCTCTCTTATTCCTTTTTCATCGGAATTATAGCAAGCGGCAATTTCAAAACCGTCTCTTGCCAGACGAAGCGCAATTTCACTTCCGATTCCGCCCGATGCACCCGTTATCAATGCACATTTATTCATAATTTATCAGCCTGTAATTGTTGACATATAGTCTGAGCCGAGAACCGTTGACATATCAATATAGTTCTTGGGCACGGCAAACTTTGATTTATCAACATTTGTTGAAAGATTTTTGAATTCAATAATACTTGAATCTTCGCCTTTTACGGTTTCAACTCTCTTGAGCTGACCGTCAAGGTAATAATACTTTGTGATTGCACCGTCGGTATCATAAACGTCACAAATGTAAGTCTGACCGTCAAATTCAACCTCACCGCTTGAAACATAAGTGCCCTCGATGCCTTCAATATCAAACGCATCGCTGGGAATCATTTCGCCTGCAGTTTCCTTAGGAATGCTCAGGTATGCTCTCATTGACGGAATGATGATATAGCAGGTTTTATCAAGGAAAAGCATATTGACCTTTGTGCTGCCAAACCCTTCCGTGCGAGGAATGGCGGTTTCAAAATAAAGATTGTCGCCGTTTCGCATGATATTCATCGGAAGAACATTCTTCTGACCGCCGGTAATGGTCTGAATGTTTGACTGCATAGTGAATGTGTCATTCTCTATAATTTCACTATAGCTTATCTTGACATCTTCGTGAACGGGATTGCCGTCTGCATCAACTTCTATCTCGATATCATTAAAGGTATCCTCGGGAATTAGCTCACCGTTATCAAGGTCGGGTACGGTTATATCAGCCTGCATCATATCTTCGATTGACTCAACATCGCCGAATGAATCGAGGAACGACTGCGCCTCGGGTGTAAGCGTTGTGATTTCTGTCACCACAACCTTATTCGTACCGATAACAACATTCTTCGATTCAACTTCTATTTTGTTTCCTTCGCTGTCATAGTAGTAATAATCGGAACCGGAATTATGGATTTCGTGTGTTACACCCTCGTCATCAACAATATAAGGTCTGGTTTCGATTGTTACGCTGCCTTTGTCTATCTTTCGGCACGCCGCAAAGCTGAGAAGCAACGCAAAGACAAGAATAATTGCCACTGTATTTTTCATGGTATGTTCTCCTTCAAAAGGGAATGTTGAATTGAAATATAAATTCCTTGATATATAGAATATCTTATTTCGGGGATAAAATCAAGTATTCTTTAATAATATTTGTTAACCAAACTATTAACTGTTTATAGACAAATTGTGACCGAACCCCCATACCCGGATACCCGATGCAAAAATCTCAAAAAACTCTTGCAAATTTTAATATTATCATTTATAATAATCAGCAGATATTTTATGCTACTGTGGCTCAGTTGGTAGAGCAGCGCATTCGTAATGCGCAGGCCGTCGGTTCGAGTCCGACCAGTAGCTCCAAAAACGGGGCTGTTAATAACAGCCCCGTTTTTAATAAAATCCGCAAGAATTTTTGATTCATATTGCGAAGCTGTATTATTTGCGAAAAGGAGAATCCCGGATGAACTCCGTAAAAAACTTCATAAAAAATGAAATTGTTCTGATAATTTCTTTCGTCCTTGCAACGGCTTCGGCATTCGTTGTCAAGCCAAGCACAGAATATATCAATTACATGGATTTCCGCACTCTCGCCTTGCTTTTCTGCCTTATGGCAGTCATGGCAGGCTTCAATAAGCTCGGTGTATTCAGAATGCTTGCAACAAAGCTTCTCGGATTTGCAACAGATTCACGCAGCCTGTGTCTGACACTCAGCCTGCTGTGTTTCTTTTCATCGATGATAATCACAAACGATGTCGCTCTTATCACTTTCGTCCCCTTTTCAATTATAATTCTGACTCTTTCGGGCAAAAAAGCTCTGCTGATTCCCCTTGTAACACTCGAAACCGTTGCCGCGAATCTCGGCAGCATGCTCACACCTATCGGCAATCCGCAGAA
>JAZNFD010000112.1:0-2963 GCA_045588975.1 Acutalibacteraceae bacterium
AGCTCTTTGTTTATGAACGAAACTATGAGGGCAAGCGAATGCTTGTTATCAATTCATTTACGGAAGAACCCGTTAATTTCTCTGCACCATCAGGATTCAATCTCAGCAAGGGAGAGCTTGTTCTTTCAAACTATGATGTTGTTGATAATACTCTCAATACATTTATGACAAAGCCTTTTGAAACAAGAGTTTATTTGTTTGATTAAAGGATATGAAAATAGCCCTCCGAAACAAATCCGTTTCGGAGGGCTTACTAATTATATTGGTTTTTGATTATGCGCCGTAAGCAGATGAATATGCATTGTTCTTCTTGATCATAGCGCAGAATTTGTCAGCTGCGTGAGCAGTCCAGGTATCGTTGGCAACAACCTTGTATTCGCCTTCGTCTGCAAGAAGGTTTTCCTGATACTCTGTGAAAGCTTCTGAACCCTTTGTTGTCTTGATTGCATTCTTCCAATCGAGGTCATCGGTGTTATCCTTTACAAAGTACATGATGTGATAGCCGTATTCTGTTTCGATGATGCCGCTGTCGCCTGCTTTTCTTGCAGCATCAAAGCTCCAGTTTTCAAAAGCTTCAACATAATTGTCGCTGATTCTGATGCCTTCATAAAGGCCGCCTGTTGCTGCAGAGGGTTCATCGTCGGTGTTGTCGGTAACCATCTTCTTGAAAGAATCTTCTTTCTTATCGCCTGCAAGCCAAGCATCATGAAGAGCCTTTGCTTCGTTATAAGCAGCGATCTTTTCTTCTTCTGTTACGTTGTTTTCGTCCTTTGCGTCAAACTTAACAAGGCAGTGACGTACGTCAACGCTGTTCATTGCATAAATGGGATTGACAGTAACAATAACATAAACAGCCTTTTCGCCTGTGATCATTGTCTTGTCGCCTGCTTTACGTGCAGTGTCGAATGCCCACTTTGCACCGTCTTCCGAGATAGCGGTAACAACTGCATCATACTGAGCATTCTTTGAAAGGGTAGTGTAGTCTGTATCTGAGGGCTTTTCAGCGTCTTTGTTTTTGAATTCCTTAACAGCTGCGATAAGTGAAGCTTCGTCAGTTACCTTGTCGAAAACAGCTTTTGCTTCTGCCTTAACCTTATCGTTTTCAGCCTTCTGTCTTTCCTTGAGCTGAGTCTCTGTCTCGCCGTCCTTTGCGGTGAGAGTTGTGAAAGCAAATGAATAGTAACGGATATCTGTGTAATCGTAGTCTTTTCTGTTTGCTTCGTATTCAGTCTTGATGGCATCTTCGGTAACGCCGTCAACAAATTCGCTCTGCTTGTCGCTGTAGTAGTTTTCAGCGAGGTATTCCTTGGTTATCTGCTCTGTGAAAGCTTTTTCGTTAAAGCCGGGGCCGAATGTCTGTCTGAGGAAAGCGTTGAGTGAATAGTTGCTGCTTGCAGCCTGGTTTCTGTAGTTTTCGATGAGGTCATCGATTTCTTTCTGGGTTTCTTCGCTGATTTTATAGTCGTTCTTGACAGCTTCGTTGTAGTAAGCTGTAACGAACTGAGCATAATCAACGGCATTCTTTTTGATGATCTCGTTCCAGGTAGTTTTGTTGCCTTCGGCATCGGTTGTTGTCTGTTCATCGGGAGCAAGAGTGGTATCAAAACCGATATCATAACCGAAAGACTGAGAATAATAGTTAGCCTGCGAAACCATCTGGTTGTACTGAGTTGAATAATAATAGTTGAACTGGGCTGCCGAAATCTTTTCGTCGCCGATTGTTACGGCTGTTGCGAATTTTTCAACCACGCCGAGAGAATCGACTGTCTTCCAGGCGATTGCGCCGACGATTGCAACTGCAAGAACAATTGCCACTACCTTTTTTGCCATTTTAACGGCTGTGTTTCTTTTTTCAATGCTCTTGGCATTCTTTTTTGCCGCTTTGGCAATTCTTGCTTTTCGCTCCTCGCGATAAATTTCAGCTTTGCTCTTTGAGCTTTCGTTTTTTGCCATTACTGTTCATTCCTTTTCTGTTATGTTTTAATGCTGAGCGAACAAAATCAGCATAATGCATATATCTTATACTATTTTTGAAGATTTTACAAGCTTTTTTATAAAAATTTATTTTATATTTACATTTTGCCGCCTGATGTAAGGCTTCCGCTGAGAAATTCATCGCGGAACCAGACGTCTTTAACTTCAAAACTTTTGTTGTTGAGATATTCGAGGCAGCCGGCATCGCTTTCAAAAGTAAACTTGAGTCTGTAAGAATATAAAAACTGTTTTTTGTATCCGAGGCTTTTATTGAGTGCGTTTGTGCCGTATTTTCCGTCGCCGAGAAGGGGATGACCGATGCTTGCAAAATGAGCTCTTATCTGGTGTGTTCTTCCCGTCAGCAGTTCGACTTCAACAAGACTCAGACCGTCTTTTTCATCAATTACCTCATATTTTGTGCGTATTTCTTTTGTTCCCGTTTTTTCGGATTTATAAACATCAACTCTGTTTTTCTTCTCGTCTTTTGTGAGCCAACCGATAAGAGTGCCGCTTTTCTTTTTCAATATGCCGTGAACAACGCAAAGATAATATTTCTCCATTTCTCTGTCTTTGAGCTTCTGATTAAGAATTCTCAAAGATTCTGCATTTTTTGCGGCAATGACGATTCCGCCGGTGTTGCGGTCGATTCTGTTGACAAGCGCGGGTGCGAACGAATTCTCGTCTTTCGGATTGTAATCGCCTTTTTCATAAAGATAACGTTTTACTCTGGTTATGAGTGTGTCGTTATATTCCGTTTCATCCGGATGAGAAAGCAGACCGACTTTTTTGTTGAGAAGAATAATATTCTCATCTTCATATACGATATCGATGTTCTTTGAAGCAGACAGAAAATCGTATCTTTCATCTGTCGGAGCGAAGAATTCATCATTGATATACATATCAACAACATCATTTTCGCAAAGCTTGGTTGAAATATCACTTCGCTTTGAATTGACCTTTATTCTTTTTGTTCTTATGTACTTATACAT
>JAZNFD010000113.1:0-8083 GCA_045588975.1 Acutalibacteraceae bacterium
CTTCCCAAAGAAATGCAGATACCCGAAGTCAGAGCGTATTATGATATTCTGCAGAAAAGAAAATTAAGCCTTGTTATGAAAAGACTGTTTGACATAACGGTTTCTTCTGTTTTGCTCCTTTTTCTTTCTCCCGTGTTTCTCATTCTCGCAATCGCAATCAAACTTGACTCCAAAGGCCCCGTTTTCTACCGTCAGACAAGAGTTACGCAGTACGGCAAAGAATTTAAGATATTCAAATTCCGCTCGATGGTAACCAACGCCGATAAAGGCTCTCTTCTGACTGTCGGCGGTGACTCGAGAATCACAAAAACGGGTAAAATTATCAGAAAATATAAGCTCGACGAGCTCAGCCAGCTCATCGATGTGTTCAGAGGCACAATGACTTTCGTCGGCACACGCCCCGAAGTCCCCAAATATGTTGAAAAATATACTCCCGAAATGATGGCAACCCTTCTTCTTCCCGCAGGCATCACCTCGGAAGCAAGCATCTACTATAAGGATGAAAACGAGCTTCTTGATGCCGCTGAAGATGTTGAAAAAACATATCTTGAAGTTGTTCTTCCCGACAAGATGAAATATAACCTTGCCGCTATCAACAGCTTCAGTTTTATTGATGATATAAAAGTCATGGTTCTTACAGCTCTTGCAATTTTCCGATAATGAGGGATATGACAATGAAAAAAACAACCAAACCTCTTGTTGCCCTGCTCACCAACGACAGCGATGATATTTATTGCTTCAGAAAAGAACTCATAGAGGCAATAATCGACGCAGGCTATGAAATGCTTATTTCGTGCCCCTACGGTGAAAAGTTCGAGCTGATGACCCACCTCGAATACCGCTACGATGACCCCGTTATAGACAGACGCGGCACAAACATTGTTGCTGACTTAAAGCTTTTCATCCATTATTTCAGACTTTTTGCAAAAAACAAGCCGTCGGTTGTGCTTACATACACCGCAAAACCCAATGTTTATGCGGGACTTGCAGCTTTTCTGCTCGGAATCCCCGTTATCAGCAATGTTACGGGATTCGGAAGTGTTCTGAACGAAGGCGGTCTCAAACAGAAATTAATAATGTCACTCTTTAAATTTGCTTTCCGCCGTTCGGCTTGCGTTATGTTTCAGAATTCAACGAATATGAAACTTGCCGAAGAAACGGGTATGGTCAATGGCGAGCATAAACTCATCCCCGGCTCGGGTGTCAACACCGACAGATATCCCCTTCAGCCCTATCCCGACGGCGGCAACGGAAAAGACGGCGAAAAAGTTGTTTTCAACTATATCGGCAGAATTCTGCACGACAAAGGCGTTGACGACTATATGGAAGCCGCCAAGAGAATCAAAGCGGAATATCCGAACACCGAGTTCAATATGCTCGGATTCATCGAACCGACAGAAATGCACTATAAGGACATTCTCGCGGAGCTTGAAGAAAAGGACATTGTTAAATACAGAGGCAGTCTGAAAGATATCAAGCCATTTGTAACCGCTTTGCACGCAACAATCCACCCCTCAACCTACGGCGAGGGAATGAGCAATGTTCTGCTTGAAAGCGCATCAAGCGGCAGACCCATTATTTCAACAGACAATCCCGGATGTCAGGAAACATTCATCGACGGCGAAACGGGATTCATCTATCACGGCGGAGACGTTGATGCTCTCTGCTCGCAAATCAAAAAATTCCTCGCTCTGCCCAATGACGAAAGAAAATCTATGGGCGAAAAGGGCAGAGAATATATAAAAGCAAACTTCTCAAGAGATATCGTTATCAAGGAATATCTTAAAAAAATAAATGAACTGTGCAAATAAGGGAGAAAAAGTCATGTTTGCAAATCTTTACAATAAAATCGTTGCAAAAGAGGAAAAAGTATCGCTCATCGGTCTCGGCTATGTAGGTATGCCCATTGCTGTTGCATTTGCAAAGAAAGTTGACGTTATCGGCTATGACCTTAATGCAAAGAAGATTGAGCTTTATAAAAGCGGTATCGACCCCACTCTTGAAGTCGGCGATGAAGCAATAAAGAATACAACGGTTGAGTTCACTTCAGACGAAGCAAAACTTCGCGAAGCAAAGTTCCACATTGTTGCTGTTCCTACACCCGTTAATGATGACCACACTCCCGACCTTTCTCCCGTTGAAGGTGCAAGCCGTATTCTCGGCAGAAACCTCACGAAAGGCTCAATCGTTGTTTTCGAATCAACCGTATATCCCGGCGTAACAGAGGATGTTTGCGTTCCCATTCTTGAAAAGGAATCGGGTCTCAAGTGCGGCGTTGACTTCAAAATCGGCTATTCTCCCGAAAGAATCAATCCCGGTGATAAGGTTCACAGACTTGAAACCATCGTAAAAATTGTTTCAGGTATGGATGAAGAAACTCTCGATGTTGTTGCAAAGGTTTATGAGCTTGTTGTTGAAGCAGGCGTTCACCGTGCGGAGAGCATCAAGGTTGCCGAAGCTGCAAAGGTTATCGAAAACAGCCAGAGAGATATTAACATCGCTTTCATGAACGAACTTTCAATCATCTTCAATAAAATGGGTATTGACACAAAGGCAGTTCTTGAAGCTGCAGGCACAAAGTGGAATTTCCTCAAATTCTTCCCCGGTCTTGTCGGCGGACACTGCATCGGTGTTGACCCCTATTATCTTACATATAAGGCAGAGCAAATCGGTTATCACAGCCAGGTTATCCTTGCAGGCAGAAGAATCAACGATGATATGGGCAAGTATGTTGCTGAAAACGTTGTTAAGAAGCTTATTACCGCAGGTAAGAATGTAAAGGACGCAAAGGTTGCAATCCTTGGCTTCACATTCAAGGAAAACTGCCCCGACACAAGAAACACAAGAGTTATTGACATAATGAACGAACTCGGCGAATATGGCATCACTCCCGTTGTTGCAGACCCCGTTGCCGATGCTGAAGAAGGCAAACAGCACTACGGAATCGAATTCGTTGATATCAATACAGTTAAAGATATGGATGCTGTTATTATCGCGGTAGGACACACAGAATTCATGAGCTTTACAATGAGCGATATCGATGCAATGTTTGCAAACGGCGAAAATTCAGGTAAAGTTCTCGTTGATGTCAAGGGTGTTCTTGACAGAAAAACTTATTCCGAAGCAGGTTATCAGTACTGGAGGCTTTAATAAATGGGTTACAGACATCTCGTTTTCCCCGAAAACTCACTTTTCCTTGTAACGGGAGGTGCAGGTTTTATCGGTTCAAACATCTGCGAAGCAATTCTCGAAATGGGCTACAAAGTCCGTTGTCTTGATGATTTGTCGACAGGCTCGCAGAAAAATGTTGATATGTTCCTCTCAAACCCCAACTATGAATTTGTCAAGGGAGATATCAAGGATTTTGATGTGTGTATGAAGGCTTGCGATGGCGTTGACTATGTCCTCAATCAGGCTGCCTGGGGAAGCGTTCCCAGAAGCATCGAAATGCCTCTTTTCTACTGCGCAAATAACATCAGCGGCACTCTCAATATGCTTGAAGCCGCAAGACAGAATAATGTTAAAAAGTTTGTTTATGCTTCGTCATCATCCGTTTACGGCGATGAACCCAATCTTCCCAAAAAAGAAGGCAGAGAAGGTAATCTTCTCTCCCCCTATGCTCTCACAAAGAGATGTGACGAAGAATGGGCAAAGCAGTACACAAAGCACTACGGTCTTGACACCTACGGAATGCGTTATTTCAATGTTTTCGGCAGACGTCAGACTCCCGACGGCGCATATGCAGCAGTTATCCCCAAATTCATAAAAATGCTCATCAACGGCGAAACTCCCACCATCAACGGTGACGGTAAGCAGAGCCGCGACTTCACATATATCGAAAATGTTATCGAGGCAAACCTCAAGGCTTGCCTTGCTCCCCACGAAGCCGCAGGCGAAGCATTCAATATTGCTTACGGCGGCAGAGAATATCTCATTGACATTTACTACGATCTTACCAAAGCTCTGAATGTTGACATTGAGCCGAATTTCGGTCCCGACCGTGCAGGCGATATCAAGCACAGCAATGCGAATATCTCCAAAGCAAAAGAACTTCTCGGTTATGACCCCGACTGGAGTTTTGAAAGAGGAATTGAAGCCGCTATCGAGTGGTATAAGGAAAATTTATGAGCAATGGTACAATAATCTATTACGGCGGATTCAGCCTGCCGGATAAAAGTGCATCCGCAAACAGAGTTGTTTCAAACGGCAAGATATTCGATAAGCTCGGATATGAAACCGTTTTTATCGGTGCATCGGATGATTTCTTTGACGGTTTAAGACCTGTTGAAGGATGCGAAAATATGTTTGAACACGCTCACCCCAAGTCAACCAAACAGTGGCTGAAGCATATACTGAGCGTTGAACACATTGAGTCTGTTATCGGTAAATACGACAATGTGTGCAGAATAATTCTCTATAACGTGCCGATGTTAACTTTGCTGAAGGCAAAAAAAGCTTTCTCAAAGAAAAACATCGAAGTCTGCTACGACTGCACGGAATGGACAAAGGACACCGACGGTTCATTACCCAAAAGAATCTTTAAAGCGTTCGATGAAATACTCATAAGCAATTTTGCTCATAAGGTTGCCGACGGTATGATTGCCATAAGCTCAATGATGGAGAAGAAATATAAAAAAGCAAAAAAGCTTGTTATTCTTCCTCCGCTTGTTGATATCAATGATGAAATCTGGCATCAGCAACCGAAAAATCACGAAGAGATTTTCGAATTCTGCTTTGCAGGTATCCCCGACGGCAAAAAAGAAAGCCTTGATAAAGTAGTTGAGGCATTCTGTAATATAAATAAAAAGCACACATTTTTGCGAATTATCGGTATAACCGAAAGTGATTTCAATAAAATCTGTCCGGACAGCTATATTCCCAAGAATGTACGTAACAAAATCACATTTATGGGCAGGCTTTCACACGAAGAAACCATAAAATATGTGCTCGGATGCGATTGCTATATTTTCATCCGCCGTTCTGATAAGCGCAATAATGCAGGCTTCCCGACGAAATTCGCAGAAGCGTTCACTTGCGGTGTACCGATTATAACTACCGATGTCAGTGATGTCGGAGAATATATCAGAAAAAGCGGTAAAGGCAGTTTGCTTAAAGATATGACAAGCGAAAGTATATCCGAGGCAATGCTTTATCAGATTGAAAGTGAAATTCAATCGAAATCACTTAACAACACATTCCACTATGAATCATTCATTCAGCAGACTGAAAACTGGCTGAAATAAAATTATGAAGGAGGGAGATTATGTTCAAAAACGTGTTTTCATATGGATTTATCCAAAAAATAGCCGTGTTGTATCTGATCGTCTGGACTGTCTCCCCTCCCCTTCAGGTTGATACAATTTACCGGATTATCGCACTTGCCTGTGCGGTTATCTGGGTTGCAATATGGTTTATCAGAGAGAGCCCTATATCACTTGGAAAAGAACAAGTCGGTGCAATAATATTCCTTATAGCGGTTATGATTGTTATTTATTTTGAGAAATATGACTTGTCCGCACTTATAAAACAGATTGCCCTCATTATGTTGGTAATCTGCTTTATGATGACATATTTCTATGATGACAAATGGGATGAGCTTTACGGAATAGTTCCGATTGTGCTAATTCTTCTGACCATATGGAACTATAAAACATTCAGTATTCTCATTGAAGACCATACAATCGCAAGACTGCTTGTTCGTGACGATGAAACAACCTATGAATATTTAAGGCAAGGTATAGGCGGTTACAGTCTCATTTATCCCCAGGTTTGTATCTCACCGCTTATTCTTGCATGGATATTCAAAGCGTTCGAAAGTAACAAGTTTCTCTTTGCAATAGGTGTTGCTTGGGCTTATACATATATAAGAGTCATTGAGCTCGCAGGTTATTCAATAGCACTTTTTGCAAGTGTCATCGGTTTGTTGCTTCTGCTTTTCTACAGAGGCAAAAGCATCGCGCCGGCCTTTATCATTACAATTATTATGTTTGTGGGAATAATGGCTGCGATTATGTATATTGAGCCGTTCAGAGAATGGATACTCGAAACATTTGACGGTACGGCAGTCGCAAGAAAAGTAAATGATCTTGTTGCAACATCAACCTCGGAAACAGGTGTTACGGGCGACTCAATTCAGTTAAGAATCAACGCTTACTCAAACAGTCTTTATGATATGATTAAATATCCGATTATCGGTTCGCTCTGGCGCGAAAACGGTGGCGGACACTCAGCCGTTCTTGACACAATATCAAAATACGGATGGCTCGGCGGGTATGCGCTTGTTATGATGTTTTATCACGTTCCTATTCACTACAAGCATAAATACGGTAACAATAAATTTATCACATCAGCCGCAAACGCAACCCTTATCACACTGATGTTTGTTTCCATACTTGACTCGTTCAATTATTCCTTTACCTGTATGGTTATGATTGTTTCCTCACTTCTGTTTGAGGATATTATTAAATGGAGCGGAGCCGAAAAAATATGAAAGTTTTATGGACAGTAAATTTAATACCTTCCGCAGTTTCGGTTAAACTCGGCAAAGCATCCGAGGTGCTCGGCGGATGGGTTGAATCTATGGCAGAGCAGCTGAGCAAAAACAGCGACATTGAACTCGGTATCGTCTGCAAATGCGAAGAGAAACTTGATTTTTGCGAAACAATAGGCGGCGTAACATATTTCAGCTTACACTATACCTCCTCAACGTCTCTCACCGAACTTGAAGCGAAGTGTGAAAAGATTGTGGCTGATTTCAAACCCGATATAATCAACATTGAGGGTACGGAATTTCTTCACGCAAGAGCAATGCAGTTGGTTGCAAAAAAACATAATATTCCCGCAGTTGTTTCTCTTCAGGGAATACTTAACGGTCAGTACGTTTATCAATGCGGTCAGCTTCAGATTGATGATATGATGTTTTCGAAATCACTGACAGAGATTTTTGCAGGCTGGATTATGCATCTTCGCAAAACAAAATGGTATAAACCCCGTATGAAATCCGAAAAGGAAATAATAGAAAATGCCGACTATATTCTCGGCAGGACAACCTGGGACAGAGCACATTCCTATGCAATCAATCCCAAAGCAAAATACTATCCCTGCAGCCGTATTCTCCGTGCACCTTTCTACGAGGAGAAATGGAATATTGATAAAATGGAGCGCCATTCGATTTATGTAGGTAACGGCTACAGCGCACTCAAGGGCGTTCATTTCGTTGTTATGGCACTTCCCTATCTCATAAGAGAATATCCCGACATCAAGGTTTACGTCGCGGGATATAAACCCTATCAGGAAAATGACAAACGTTCTTTCTTCAAAAAAGGCTATGCCGCTTATCTCAAGAAACTCATTTACGACCTTGGCGTTCAGGACCATATTGAATTTACAGGTCCTCTTAAATCTCATCAAGTGGCAGAAAAGCTTTCTGAAGTCAATGCATATGTTCTCTGCTCAACGATAGAAAACAGTCCCAACACTCTCGGCGAGGCGATGATGGTGGGTACTCCCTGCGTTGCCTCTTATGTAGGCGGTGTTTCGGATATGGCAGAGGACGGCAAAGAGGCTCTTTTCTACAGAAACGATGATCCCAAGCTCCTTGCCTGGAATTTAAAGCGTATTTTTGATAATGACGAACTTGCACTTTCACTTTCCGAAGCAGGCAAGAAAAAGGCTCTCATAACCCACGATGCAGAAAGAAATGCACAGATGCTTATTGACGCATACACAGACATTCTGAAGGAGAAATAATATGAGCTATGCACCGATTATAATATTTGTGTATAACCGTGCAGACCATTTTATTGAAACATACAATGCACTTGCCGCTTGCAAAGAAGCGAAGGAATCCGAGCTTTTTATTTTCTCAGACGGTGCAAAAAATGAAGCAGGCAAAGAAAAGGTAAATGAAGTGCGTGCTGCTGTTGCAGCAATAAAGGATGCGAATGATTTCAAATCCGTTACCGTTACCGAAAGTCCCATCAACAAAGGTCTTGCCGCTTCTGTTATTGCAGGTGTTACGCAAGTAATTAATAAGTATGGTAAAGCAATTGTCGTTGAGGATGACTGCAAGGTTTCACCCTTC
>JAZNFD010000114.1:0-13040 GCA_045588975.1 Acutalibacteraceae bacterium
GAAAATGCCCATAAACATATTTCTGTTTTCGCCGAGAGTGCATCCCACTTCTTTTCCGAGGCCCGGAGTTGTTGCTCTGTATGCGCAAAGCTCAACAAGGTCACTTCTGCCTGCTATGTAGCCGCCCGTTCTTGCAATCGAGCCGCCTGCATTTTTTATAAGAGAACCTGCCATAATGTCTGCACCGACTTCTGTAGGCTCGATTTTTTCAACAAGCTCGCCGTAGCAGTTGTCAACCATAACAACCGCATCGCTCTTTGCGTGAACGAGTGCCGAAATCTCGCCGATTTCCGCAACGGAAAGAGTCGGGCGGAGGCTGTAACCTCTCGAACGCTGAATATATACCATTTTCGGATTCATCTCAAGAGCTTTTTCGATTGCAGCCATATCGGGTCTGCCGTCTGCTCCGAGGTCAACCTGAGCATAGTCAACACCGAAATCCTTAAGCGAACCCATTCCCTCGCCGCTGATTCCGATAACGCTGTGAATTGTGTCGTAAGGTGTACCCGTTACGCAGAGCATGGTGTCACCGGGTCTGAGAATGCCGAAAAGGGCAACCGCAAGAGTGTGCGTGCCGCAGGTGAAAGTGTGACGCACTATCGCATCCTCTGCGCCGAAGATGTCGGCGTAAATTCTGTCGAGTTTATCTCTGCCTGCATCACCGTAGCCGTAGCCCGTCGAGCCTGCAAAATCTTTTTCGCTTACTCTGTTTTCGATGAACGCCGAAAGCACCTTTTGCTGATTGTATTCTGCGATTGAATCGATTTCATCAAACTTTGCCTTTGCTTTTTCAAGTGCGGCATCGCTTGCGGTTTTTATTTTGTCACTTATATCAAAAAAACTTTTTAATTTCATTTTTACCTCTTGTAAATTCTGTTGAGTGATTTAAAAAATTCTTTATCGGCGTTCATAAGCTGATCTTTTGTTACTCTGTAACTCCAGTTGCCGTCTGCAACGCCGGGAGTGTTTATTCTTGTGTCCGAACCGTACATCAGGAAATCCTGAATCGGAATTATTGCAAGGTTGCTGACACTTGCGAAAACCGCCCTTAATAAAAGGGGAGTTGCGCCGCCCCAGTCACCGCCTGAAAATCCGCAGTAGTCAAGCGCTCTTTTGCGTACGTCATCACTGCTTTCCCAAAGGAAACCGAAAAGAGTGTTATTGTCGTGCGTGCCCGAATATGCAACGGAATTTCCGATATAGTTATGCGGCATATGAATACTGTTGCCGTCATCAAGGAAACCGAACTGGAACACTCTCATTCCGGGGAATCCGCTTTCGTCAACAAGCGCACGCACTTCGTCTGTTATATCGCCCAGATCCTCTGCGATGATGAGCTTATCATCGTGTCCATCTTTTATTGCGTTGACAAGGTCAATTCCGGGACCTTTAATCCATTTACCGTTTCTTGCGGTTTTTTCTTTTGCATCGACAGCCCAATATGACTCAACTGCTCTGAAATGGTCGATTCTTACACCGTCAAACATATCGAGCGCGTGGTCGATTCTTTCCCTCCACCAGCCGAAACCGTTTTTTTTCAGTTCATCCCAATCATAAAGCGGATTGCCCCAGAGCTGCCCGTCTTCTGCAAAATAATCGGGCGGTACTCCCGCAACCATTGAGGGATAACCTTTTTCGTTGAGCTGGAAAAGACTTCTGTTTTCCCACACATCGCAGCTGTCGTCCGAAACATAGATGGGAATATCTCCGATAATGCTGATTCCTTTTGAATTTGCGTATTCCTTGACCTTTTTCCACTGTGTGAAGAATTCGTACTGAATGAATTTCCACATACCCAGTGTTTCGGTATCCGTGATTTCATCGGATTCCCATTTTTGCCACGGTTTGTGAGCATTTTGCTCACGAAGTGTCATAAATCGGCAGAATGCTTCGATTCTCGGGTGGTTTTCGATGAATTTATCAACAGCTTCTGCGTTTCTGAAGTTTTTATATGCTTTTTTCAGAAGAGGGATTCTTTCCTCGGAAAGTCTTTTATATTCTGAAGAATACGGTGTTTTTTGTTTGCAGTTTTCAAGGTCATCTTTTGAAATAAGACCGTCCTCAAACAGTTTTTCGGGGTCAATGAAATAAGGATTTCCGCCGAATGCGGAAAATGATTTATAAGGAGAATTGTATTCGTCGGTAACCGTAAACGGCAGTACCTGCCAGACGGAAAAACCGCAGTCTTTGATAAAATCAATGAATTCAAATGCATTCTTTCCGAAGTTGCCGATGGAGTAGTCGCCGTAGAGAGAAGAAATATGCATCAGAATTCCGCTTTGTCGTTTCATAGGGTACACCTTCCATTTTAAATTGATTTCAGTATATCATAAGCAAAAATAAAAATAAAGTAATTTTATAAAAAACTTGATATTTTCTCTTGCAGAGTTTAGAATAGGATAAAACGAAAAAATCCTGGAGGGAACTATATGTCAAAAGCAGTTGAATATTTTGAAAATATACAGAAAATTATGAGCCGCATTATGACGGAGCAGATGGAAAATATCGAAAAAGCGGCAAGGGCTGTTGCGGATACCCTCAAAAACGGCGGAAGAGTGCATGCTTTCGGCACGGGTCATTCGCATATGCTTGCAGAGGAGATTTTTTACCGTGCGGGCGGTCTGGTGAATGTCAACCCCATCCTTGAATCGGGGCTTATGCTCCACGAAAGTGCGTCAAAAAGCACCGCCCTTGAAAGACTTGAGGGTTACGGCGAAATTATTTTTGATTTTAATAACATAACAAACAAAGATATTCTTTTCCTTTTTTCGAATTCGGGCAGAAACGGTGTTGCGATTGACCTTGCACTTATTGCGAAAGAAAGAGGGGTAAAAACCGTTGTCATAACGAATATGCTCCACACCATGCAGGGTAAATCAAGACATTCAAGCGGCAAAAAGCTCTATGAAGCGGGCGAAATCGTTATTGATAACTGCGGATGCATCGGCGATGCGTCAATGACTATCGAAAAAATCGGCAGAAACGTTGCTCCGACCTCGACTGCAGCAGGTGCCGCAATTCTCAATGCAATTGAAGCAAGAGCAGTTGAAATTATGGTTGAAGAGGGATATATGCCGGAGGTTTTCTCAAGCAGCAACGTTGACGGCGGCGATGAGATAAACGAGGCTTATATCAAAAAATACAGCGGGGAGATAAAAGCATTATGATATATCCTGCTTTTCAAAAATCTGATATCAGCGAATGGGCAGAGTTTTTACCTTCAGCATTGGTTTTTGAGGGGTATGAAAGCGACTCTGTCAACGAATTTATACAGAAAGAAATCATCACGAATGGTAAAGGCGGAACACTTTACACGTCTGTGATAAAAGAAAACACGGCAAGGACAGAGTATATAGATGAAGCATACCGTGTAACAGACGAAAAATTCTTTATCAGCGGAGCAAAAGACGGTGATGATTTCAGACTCACCGTTACTGTTTCGGGTAAGAAGTCACTCTTCAGGGCGTTCAACAGAATTATCTCGATGATTAACGAAGGCAAGCTGCCCGTCGGCACTGTTGAGGATTATCCGTTATTCGCCAAAAGGGGCTATATAGAAGGTTTTTACGGCAATACGTGGAGCCACGAAAACCGAAAAATGATGCTTGAGCTTATGTCATTTTACGGTATGAACACATACTATTATGCCCCGAAAGATGACCCTTATCACCGAGATAAATGGGATGTTTTGTATCCCGAAAAAGAGCTTTCTCAGCTTTCGGAAATCTCCGGGCTTTGCCGCAGGATTTTTGTCGATTTTCATTTCTGCATTGCTCCGGGATTGAGTATGAAATATTCCTCAGAGGAAGATTTTGACAAGCTTGCTTGTAAAGTCAATCAGCTTTACAATATTGGAATTAAAAATTTCGGTTTGCTTGTTGACGATATCCCCGAAAACCTCTATTTTGAGGATGATAAAACCGCTTTTGACGGTGAAGCAGTCAATGCTCACATTTATCTTATCAACAAATTTTACTCGTTTATCAAGAATTTAAGCAATGAGTGCAGACTGACCGTGTGTCCGCTTGTTTATCACGGCAGCGGAGAAGAATATTACGTTTCAAAGCTCGGAAAAGGCATTCCGTCGGATGTGAGTATTTTCTGGACGGGTAAAAATATCTGCTCTCAGGAATTGACAGTCAAAGAAGCTGTTATTTTTGAAAATTCAACCAATCATAAGCCTCTTTATTGGGATAATTTCCCCGTTAATGACGCGGAAATGTATAATGAAATGCACATCGGCTATCTCAACGGCAGGGAAAAAGAGCTTTATCGGTATTCCGAAGGTATTATTTCGAATGTTATGGAATTCTGTCTGTCAAGCAGAATACCTTTACTTACGGTCTGCGATTATCTCTGGAATCCCGTTGCTTACAAGCCTTTTGATTCGTGGCACAAAGCATGCGGAATTATTCTCGGGAAGGATAAAGAAGCGCTTATGCCGTTTTTTGACAATCTGTTGACCTCGTGCCTTAAGGTCGAAAATTCACCGATGCTCAATCAGGCACTCAACGATGCGCAGCAAAAACTTTTTGCAGGCGACAAGCTTGGTGCATACACCGATATCACTGCATATGCCGAGGCTCTCAAAAAGTGCTGTGAAATGCTGAAAAACCTTGACAATCCAATGCTTGCAGAACTTATGCCCTGGGCAGAAAAGCAATTTATAGCGCTTGAGGTTATCGAATCTTCCATCGCACTTTTTGCGGACAAATCCGAAGAAAATATAAAAAATGCAAAGGAAGTTTTGCAGAAATATCTCGCTCATCCCAGGACACTTTGCGATTTTTCACTTCAGGCTTTTGCTGAAAGGATGCAGACAATATGAATGAAATAAAAAATCCCGCTTTGCGCGAGGCATATGACCGTCTTTATCACAAAACACCTCTCGGATTTTACAATTGCGGCAGGCTTTGTGATGGACTTTGTTGTCGGGGAGACTGTCAAGGTATGTGGCTTTACCCCGGTGAGGAGGAGCTTTTCAAAAACAAAGAGGGTTTTGAAGTCTGCGAAACCGAAGGTAACTACGGTTATCCGATGGTTATTTGCTCGGGTGAGTGCGACCGCGAAGAAAGACCGCTTGCGTGCCGTATTTTTCCCGCTTTCCCTCTTGTCTCGGAAGAGGACGGCAAGGTAAAAATAGAAGTTGTTTATGACCCAAGGGCAACGATGTGTCCTCTTGCAAAAGAAAAAAAGCCGCTTGACCGTTCATTTATAAAAGAAGTCAGAAAAGCGGCTTGGTATCTGGTGCGTGATGAAAAAATGCTTGAATATATGAAAGCGGTCAGCGAAGAAATCAGCGAAATTATTGAGCTGAAGAGTAAATTAGAAGGTATATTTTGATGAAAAGAAATGTATTCAGATTAATGTTTATTACATTAGTTATATTGTCGATGAGTTCTTGCAAGGTTGTTGTGGAGCCGGATGCAATTCCGATTGTGTCAACAACGCAAGCAGGTTTTGATTATGCGGCGGCTGCGGCAAAGCTTTCAGCGGTATCAGGTCTGCCGCTGACCGAGAGTTATCTTGAGAATATAGGCGAAGATGTTGCTCTTCGCTTGGTTTCCGCTGTCGATTCGGGTACATATACCGATAAAATCTGGCTTCGGGAGACGGGTTATTCGTACTATGTAACAAAAGATATTCTTTTGGGCAATTATAATGCCGACAATATCAAGGATTGCGGCAACAACGGCAAAAATTCATTCACTGTAGCGTTTGTCGGAGATATTCTTTTCGACAAGGATTTCCGACCGATGGCGCACGCAAATCAAATGGGCGGAGTGCTTAACTGCATTGATAAGTCGGTTGTTGATTATCTCAATGCCTGTGATGTTTTTATGATTAATAATGAATTTACAATCGGTGAACGCGGTGAACCCTTGCCCGGAAAAACCTGGACTTTTCAGGTTGAACCCGATAAAACCCAGCTTTTCAGAGATTTGGGTGCGGATATAGTTTCACTTGCCAATAATCATATCTATGACTATGGCGAAGTCGGATTTTTCGACACGATTGACAACCTCAGAAAGGCGGAAATGCCGTTTGTCGGTGCAGGTTCGAATCTCGAAGAAGCGGCAAAACCTTATTATTTTATTGTTAACGGTGTGAAGGTTGGCATTGTAGCGGCAAGCTGTGCCGAAAAAACGACCTCATTCAATCCCGTCGCAACGGCTGAAACCCACGGAATTATGGGCACCTACGACAGCACCGCATTTGTTGAAACAATAAAAAAAGCGGATGCCGAGTGCGACATCCTTGTTGCTTATGTGCATTGGGGTACGGAAAACACAACCGTTCTCGATGAACAGCAGAAAAACCTTGCCCGTGAATATATTGATGCGGGTGTTGATGCCGTAATAGGCGGTCATACCCATTGCTTGCAGGGAATGGAATTTTATAAGAATGTGCCGATAGTTTACAGCGTCGGTAATTTCTGGTTTAACAGCAAAAACCTTGATTCCTGCGTAATAACTCTGGAAATAGATCGAGAAGGGGACATGGGTATCAGAATTATGCCTCTTAAGCAGCAGAATTGTGAAACAAGACTTCTCACGGGCGAAGACGGACGAGCGCTCTTTGACAGAGTTGAAAGCTATGAGCCTCAGGGCGTTTCGATTGCCGACGACGGCTTGATTACTCCTGTTCAGCCTCAGTAAAGCCTGTCCACGCATATTTTTTCATATCGACTCTTCCGTCGGCAAGAAACTCAATTCCTTCCTCATTCAGAAGAATTCTCTGCATATTTTCACCGCCGAAAGCAAATGCTTTGGAAACCTCGCCGTTTCGGGTAACAACACGGTGGCAAGGAATCTTACCCGGCTCGGGATTGACGTGCAGCGCATAGCCGACAACTCTTGACCACCTCGGATTGCCCGCCATTGCGGCAACCGTACCGTAAGAGGCGACTTTTCCTTTTGGTATTTTTCTGACGACGGAGTAAATTCTATCAAATGTATTCATAATATCACCGTTATTATTATATAATAAACATTCTATATATGCAACAGGGGAGACAAAATGCCAAAATATACACACATAATATGGGACTGGAACGGTACACTTCTCAATGATCTTTCCGCATCGCTGACAAGCGTTAACGATATGCTTGATATGAGAGGAATGCCACATATTGATGCCGATTTTTATAAAGAATGCATCGGTGTACCCATCCGAAAATTCTATGACCGTGTTTTTGATATGGAAAAAGAAGATTATTCCATTATTATAAAACAGTATAATGAAGGCTATCTCAGACATCTTGCAGACTGCGGATTGACCCGTGGGGCTCGAGAAGCAATAGAGTATTTTTGCTCTTGCGGAGTAAATCAAGCTGTTGTTTCATCGTCAAATAACGACCAGCTTTGTGCAAATATTATTAAATACGGGCTTGACGGATGCTTTGATGCAGTGCTTGGTTCAGCGGATTTTTATGCAGGATCAAAGATAGACAGAGCAAAGGATTATCTTGAAAAAACCAACGGAAAGAGCGGAAGAATTCTTGTTGTGGGCGACCTCGAACACGATGCGGATATGGCAAAAGAGCTTGGTGCAGACTGCGTTTTGCTCACAAGCGGTCACGAGCATATTTCACGCCTGAACAGGGCAGAAGTGCCGCTGATTGACGATTTATTCGCTTTGATTGAATTGGTAAAATAGGTCACAATGCGCAAAAAGTGTCTGGTTTTATCTTTGCGTGTGCTTCAAATACGCGCATCATTCAGGCAAAACAAAGCAGCATATCGGATAATTTGCTGACGGGATGGTTTGAGTACCGTCCCGTTTTTGATTTACGAATCTTCTTGTGAATTGTGAACAAACGATAACTTTTTTGTTTGTAAAAATTACACAAAAGAACGTCTAGTTCACAAAAAGTTCATAATTTATTTACAAAATATTTAAAAAATCGCACGGACTGTGCAACAAGTCCTTTATAGAGTAAATAACGTAAATATAGGCATTTCAGGATGCCTGACAATGGAATCCTCTTGCAAAGGATTCCGCTGCAAGCAATTGCGGTATATTCTTATGGAGGTGCAAATATGAAAAAAGCAAAACGACTTTTGGCAGTTTTGTTGACAGCAGTTATGATTATGACAGCGGCATATCTCCCGTCATACGCATATATTGCTGAAAACAATGACTGGCACACACCCAGCAGTACCAACGTTGGCGGTTACTATCTGTCCTACGGTCAGGCAGCAGGTTATGTCCTTGATCTGCTTGACGAGTTACTTGAAGAGGCTAACCTGTATTTGACCATGGATGACCTTGACAAGGAAATCGGTGTCGAAATTTTCGAGGCAAACGCAGGTCTTAATTTGGACGCACGCCTTAAAGATGCGGGAATTTACCCCGCAAATGTTGAAGCAAGGTATGGTCTTAAGACACCGGGTGTTGCCAGCGATAAGGGCTATCTTGACCTGAGAAATGTTGACTTGGCTATCAGATCTCTCTATGCTGTTGGCGAAGCTCTTACCGGCAGTAACATCTTGATCGGCATAGCCGGAGCGGCTCTCGGCGACCTTCTTGACGAAGATACAGGTCTCGGCAGACTCGGCGGTGTTGTTTCGCTGAACTACCTCAGAACAAACAACGACGATACGCTCGTTCTTGAGCATCTTCTCACAGTCGTTGCAAACGCTCTTGCTCCCATCATCCGAGATATTCTCGGCGGTGAATTCAGTGTAGGTATATTCCTTAAAAACACTATCAACGACCTTCTCAAGGATTTCCTCGGCCCCAACGCTGCACTCGATAACATCGGCGGCGCAGTTAAAGACCTTCTCTACGGTCTTCTCATCAACTCCGACGCAGAAGTTATGAACGGCGCAAACGGCAACGACCTTGATGACCCCTCAACTCCCGAAGTTGAAAAAGTCAACGGCCTTGACGATATGGTTCAGAAGCTTGTTGACTGGGCACTTATCGAAGGTACAGGCAACTACATCTATCAGGGTGCTAACTCAATTCTTGGTGCAGGCCACGAGCCTCTTATGCCCTCTCTTGGAGATCAGCCCGGCGGAGCAAGCCTCGGTGCTGTTTCAATTCAGGCTGACCACGACCTCGACGGTGCACCTGAAAACCACACAATGAGCTTCTATCAGCTCGTTTCAAATGCTCTTCAGGGTCTTCTCGGCGGTATGCTCACTCCCATGCTTTCAGAGCTCCTCGTTGATGCTGTCGGCATTGAAATCACAGAGCAGTATCCCATGGGCGATCCCGCAATCAAGGAAGACATGATGTATAACCTCATCGTCGGTGCTGTTGAAGACCTCCTTGTTGCAAACGGTGCTCCTGAGCTTGATTATTCAAAGTATCCCGATTCAGACACACCCGTTGGTCAGATCAATGCTCTTGTTAAGTGGTTCCTCGATGACGGCGGTCTCGATGCTCTTATCAAGTTCGACTATCAGGGTATCCACATTCAGGATAACTTCATGTCACTTCTCAACGACGTTGCCCGTCTTGCTATCAACCTTCTTCCCGGTCTCGGCGTATTTGGTGACTCAACTCTTATTTATACAGCAGACGAACTCAATGAATACTGGGCATATGATGCAGATATGAACATCGTTAACGGTGCTGACGAAACAGCCGTTGACTCACTCTATCTCACATACGAAACAGGAGAACTCGTTTACGTTGATACTTACATTGAAAACGCAGACGGAACAAAGACTCCCAGCATCTACTGCTACTATGATGGCGGCGCAGTTGTTAACACAACAAATCCCGATGCAGCTAACTACATTAATCCCGGCATGATCAGACAGTATTATGTCATCAGCACCGATCAGGTATTTGCATGCCTTATCAAGATGCTTCTTGATGATATGATTCCCGGTTGCTACTGGCCTGAATGGGCAGATACAATTCCTTCCGTTCTTGCTTACGGTCTTGCATCACTTGCATCACCCCTTCTTCCCGAAAACAACTACTTCGCACGTCTTGATGCATATCACACTCAGATGACAGCAAGAGATGGCGGCGATATCTACGATTCAAACGGCGTTAATATCACTCCCATTCCCTACACTATTGATAAGACTATCACAATTAAGGACGCCGGCGGCAGCTATACAAAGACAATTACCGTTCCTCAGGCAGCTCTTGACATCGGTTGCTCATACCTCGCTGCTTACCTGAACACTCAGCTTGACCTTTCTGACCAGGAAAAGCTTGATACCGATACTTCACTTGAGAAGTTTGCCGGTGAATTCCTTGTTTGGGGCTTCACAAACTACCTTCCTATGTTCACAGGTATACTCAACTCAAACGGTGTTCTCGGCGCATACTACTACTCAGGTGAAAAGACTGAAACCCTTGAAAAGGGCGTATTTATGGATGCGGTCAACGAGTATCTTGGCCAAACCTACAGCAACTTCGCAAAAAGAGAAACACTCCACGAAGATGATAACCACGTTGCTTACGATGCTATCTACACGCTTATTGACAAAACACTCTTTAAGCTTATCCCCACATCATGGCTTCCCGATATCCACGGTTCGCAGCAGTTCGTTCTTGACTGGCTCCTCGGCAACCTCTGCGAATTCGATCTTCAGGGTATTCTCAATCTTCTTTCTGTTAACATGGATGCAAATGCAGAACTTGGTCTTCCTGTTGTTCAGGTTCTTATCAGAATAATCGACCGTGTTCTTGCTCTTGTCCTTAACGATCATAGCGTCCTTCTTTCAATCGACCGCAGACCCATAACCTCAGCAACTTACACAGCTCCTTCAATCAATACTCTTGATGATCTTCTTAACTGCTCAGGCACAGGCGCAGCTCTTCCCCAGCTTCTTTACAATCTTCTTGTAAAACTCAACCAGTTCAAGAGACCTCTTCTTGCAACAATTCTTCCTCTTGTCTTCTCGGCTGACTACGAAAGACCTTATGATGAAGAATATCTCGGAAGAAACGGTGTTGCATACTATAAAGTTAAAGATCTTGAAGATTATTTAGATAAGTTCACAGAGCATATCAACGCAACTTTATTCAAGTCACTTGACAATGAAGCGGATGCTGAAGCAGCTTGCGATGGAAACGCAACCGTAGTCAGAAATGATAATGGTACCTACGGCATCAAGCTCACCAACGGCACAATCCTTGCAACTTATCCTGACAGTACATCGGCTAACAGCGACCTTACACTTCTCAAGGATGCTTATTATGTAGCAGTTGAAAGTGAAACAGAAGTTGACGAAGAAGGCAATCCTGTCATCGAGTCGTATGATGTTTACTGGCGCGAAGACTACAAGACAACTGCATTCAACAGAACAAAAGTTATTGACGATACAGTTCCTTACGGTCAGGAATATTACCAGTATACTGATTTTGCTTATGCATCATTCTATCCCAGATCGGGCAGAAGCGACTTCACAGAGTATGGTAATGAATATAGTACCTTTGCTCCCGAAGACTTCGCAAGCGCAGCTTATCTTTACACCAATGCAGACCAGGCTCTTGAAGAGGCTGCCGAATATGCAGGCAGCTACAGATCCTTCGCAGAAAACGATCTTCCCGCTGCATACGGCGATTGGCTTATGTTCTCAATCGAAACTCAGCTCAGAAATAACGACATCTGGGACGAAAACGGCGACGGCTATTCAGTTATGAATGATGCTGATGGAGAATATGCAAGCAGCGGTAATAACGTTGACGGCGAACCCGGTATGCCCGCTTCAATGTATCCTTTCTACACAACATCAACATCAAACTTCCCGTTCTTCGATGACGTTACAGGTGAAGATATTACATCTGAATCGATGAATATGTTCAATCAGACCAACTACGAGCAGATTGCTCTTGCACTTGAATATGCAGAGGATGAAAGACACGACGTAGCTCTTTCGGATAGTCAGACAGAGTCGGTTATCAGACTTGCTCTCTATTCTCTCCTCGGCACAGGCGCTGTCCAGTTCGATATTACCTATAACTCAGATAACGCTTATAACGGCAATCTTCAGTGGGAAACTCTTACCGATGCTCAGTTAATTCATATCGCAAACTGGTTAACCGCTAACGACTTCAGATATGAAGCAAATCTTGATGAATCAGGTAATCCCACAGGCACCTACACAATTTTCCGTAAGGCATTCAAGCTTATTGACAGTTCATTCTCGATTTCAACCGAAAATATACCTCTTCCCTCAACTCCTCCCGTTCCTACAGATAAAACCCTTACAGATATTAAGAATTTGAGAATGCTTCAGGATAAGAGCGATTATCAGAAGGCATATGTTGATTTCTACAACTGCTATGTAGATTACATCACAGCACTCTATCAGAACAGAAGATCACTCTATAATCAGATTGACACTGTTTCGTTCAGATATGAGCAGGCTGAAGCAGCACGTTCAGTTCCGATGCAGAATTCCGGTGACCTTATCATTCTTGACTGGGCGCTTGACTATGCAAAGAATAACTACTATATGTTCGATGCAGGCCGTAACTATAGGTACACAGGCCAGCTCGTGAACGGTGTTCCCGAAGTAACCAAGGTATTCACCGCAGGTTCATTCGGTTATCTTCAGGAAGCATATGACTATGCCTACTCACTCAGACAGAAGGTTGTAGCTGGCGTAGCATCGAATAGCATTACTCAGTCAATGATAACTGCAGCTTACCAGGGTATCCTTGATGCAATCAGAAAGCTCGTTCTCTTCACCGGCTTCGCTGATTGGGCTCAGCTTGACAACTACATTGCAATGGCAACTGAAATTGTTAACGATCCTAACAAGAACGATGCTGTTCTTGGTTATGCAAGCGGTCTTGATGTTCTTTCAGAAGTTCTTGCTGATGCTAATACTCTCAGAGCTGACTCAACAATCGACTGTGAAAGCCAGGATAGAGTTGACGCACAGGCTGCTTCTCTTAACGAAGCAATTCAGAACCTTGTATTCAACACAATTCCTTCAGTTCTTCCCAATGGAACAACAGATACAGTTGACACGATTGCAGTTTCAAACGTTAACAACCGTCTTGTTGGTCACATCTTCGGTCTTGCAGAAGGTACCGGTATGAAGGAATCAATGGTT
>JAZNFD010000115.1:0-7196 GCA_045588975.1 Acutalibacteraceae bacterium
ACATGGCTACGATCCGACTTATCAACTTGGAGTAACCAATATAGCTATGAGTATGATGAATGCGGCAATATCACAAAAATATTTAACGGTTTAGAGGCTTCAAGTGAAAACCTTATTGCACAATATCACTATGATGAAGCACAACAACTTGTTAGAGAAGATGACAGCCGATTAAATAAAACATATACTTACACCTATGATGTTGGCGGAAATCTTACATCAAAAAATGAATACGCTTATACAACAGAAGGGCTTGGGACAATTGTAGACTCAAAACCATATGTATATGACGATTCTTGGAATGACAAACTTGTCAGTTTTGATGGAAAGGATTTGGAGTATGATGCAGAAAACAACCGATATATTTATGGTGACCCTGCAAATACAGACGGTGAAGAGTATCGTTACTATGAGTGGCAAGGAAACCAGCTAATATCTTGCTCCATTTTCAACAGAGACAATATCACAACATCAAACGAAAAGATTGTTTATACATATAACAACGACGGATTGAGAAGCTCGAAAACCGTGTATCACTATGCAGCTGATTCAAATGGAACATTATTAAAAAATGATGATGACGAATATTACATTGCGGCAGATGAAACAGGAACAAGAACGGAATATTTTTGGAAGAATGGTAGACTTGTATATAGTTGGCTCGGTCCCGACCCTATTGCCGAAACAAGAGATGATGATTTGGCAGGTGATGTGCGTGAACAAAATGCATCATTAACCATCAAATATCTTTATGATGAAAATGGCGAACCTTATGGTATGATAACTAATGAACATAATGTTTTTTATTTTGTAAAGAATATGCACGGAGATGTTGAAAAAGTTATTTCTGCAGCCGAAGGTGTCCGCATGATTTCCTACAGATATGATGCTTGGGGAAACATGACTTATACCTTAAACTTAAGCACAATTGAAACCGCCTTGGCATCATTGATTGTGTTAGGAAATAATGCAATAACTTATAGAGGTTATAATTATGATTACGAAACCAGTCTTTATTATCTCCAGTCGAGATATTATTCTCCTGAATGGGGACGCTTTTTGAGTGCAGATGATTTTGAAAACATAATTGCATCTCCTAAAGATATCCTTTCTGTAAATGCATTTGCATATTGTTTTAACAATCCAATTATGTATACCGACACAACAGGTGAATGGCCGAACCAGTATCCTGTTCCCAAATGGACAAGAGTAGGTTTTGACATTTATCCTTATAAAAGTTTTACAAACAAAAAATACTGCACCAACTATAGTGAGGCCGTTATCAAAGAAAAGGGACAGTTTGGTTATTACAAAACAATGAATAATCAAAGAATTGCATCAGAACTTTTTGCACATGCCGAGCTCTTTTATGCCTCAGACAAAATAAAAAAGTCTTCATTGTATAAAAATAAGACCATAAAAAAAGTTGTGGATTATGTGTATCTCCATTCGGAAATGATTTCTGTAAACAATGACGAACCTTTATATAGAGTGATATGTTATGATTTGTTGTGGAACTCTTCGATATGAGGTGTATTATGAAAAACACAAAAATTCATGTATTACTGATACTTGTGCTTTTGCTTTGCTTTAGTGGTTGTTATAATCAAACTATGTTAAGTTCAGATACAATTGAATTAAATTCAAATTATATTCCAGATTTTTTTGATGATTTTATTTCTATTGATAACACCAAATATTACGACACAGATAAATACGGAAATCGTTTTTCATCACTATACAGGTTGTTTTCTTCGAAAGATAACACTGTAAAAGCATTATATAATCCCCAAAATTCTGAACCTTATGAAATAACTGTCAAAGTGTTTGAAAACAAACATTTTATTTTGTACGGAAGTTTTTGGCTAAACTTACTGGGAGATCCTCTCGTTTTTGCATCTGAAGAAATTTGCGCTTTGCAATATTTGGAAGATATTACGCTTTGTTCAAAAATCACTGTTGAGTCTATCGGATCAAGCTGTTTTGCCGATGGTGAGCATGAACTTTCAACGGAACTGAATGCAGCTATTTATAGTTCAGTTGCAAAGAAATATCTTCAAAATAATATGGGTTTAAGCAAGGCGGATATATATGCTGAAACATACACCGTCTATATTTATCTAAAGGGAATTGATGCTGCAGTTGAAGTAGCTTTGGTTACTTCTGATATTGACGGAAAAGTCGGAATATTAACGGATGAAAACACTGTAATACCTTTAGAAGGGATTTATCAAAATAGCGAAGTTTTCGTGTCGGAGGTTTTATAGTGAAGCGAATTTTGTGTTTACTGCTTTCGGTTGTAATGTTAGCGATTATGATTCCTATATATGGTATTATATCTTATGGTGCAGAAAACAATTCAATCCAGCTGGACGAATTTGTTTTGCAAATCAGAGAGATGATTACCGAATACGGTGTTGCTGAAAACAACCAAGAAACTTTATCAGTTCAATCTTTTTCTGCTGATTCAGATAAGGACTATTCCGAGTTTGAAACAATGCGCCTAATAGTACAATCAGAAAGTGACATTGACACACTGGATGCTGTGTCGGTTATTTCAGGGTATAAGGATTTGTGGATTTTGCAGTTTGAATCTGTATATGATACATTTGAAGCGTATGAATACTATTCTCTGCTCGATTGTGTAGAATATGTTGAACCTGATAATGTGATAACATTGTCTGAAACAGTAACACAAGAAACAACTTCTACTGCAAGAACTAATTATCTTTCTTGGGGTCCTGAACACATAGGCTTTGATAGGTTGAACAATTATATTATAACTGAAAACGATGTTGAATTAAAGCCTGTTACTGTTGCTGTAGTAGATACAGGAATAGACCATAATCATTTGTTCTTAAACGGAAGAGTTGAGCCTACGGGTTTCAACTCTTCCGACAGTGGCAATGCTAATGACTCTATGGACGATAATAATCACGGAACTCATGTCGCAGGAATAATCGCAGACTGTACCCCTAACAATGTTGTTATTAAACCATATAAGGTTTTGAATAACAAAGGTAAGGGTTCGGATGTGTCGTTGTTAGCCGGTATATATAAAGCAATTGAAAATGATGTTGATGTTATTAACATGAGCTTTGGAAGCACTGCTTTTTCTCCGTCAATAAAAAAAGCTTTATTAGAAGCAGACGAAAAAGGCATTGTGCTTGTTGCGGCTGCGGGAAACAATGGTACAAATAAAATTGTTTCCTATCCGGCTTATTTTGATTTTGTTATTGCCGTTTCATCAATCACAAAGAATAATGAACTTTCGTCTTTTTCAAATTACGGAACCTATATTGATTTAACTGCACCAGGAACTAACATAAACAGCACTATACCCAATAACAACTCTAAAACGGAAAGTGGAACTTCTATGGCTACACCTTTTGTAAGTGCAGCTGCAGCTATGGTGAAAGCATATCACGGAGAGGTTTCTACATCGGCTGTAAAATCGTTGCTTTATTCTTCTGCCACCCCTCTTTTATCGGATAACGATGATTCTGAATATTTCGGCAACGGTCTTGTGAATGCAATGGGTGTTTTGAATGAACTCGGCGAATCATCAGAAAATCTCATTATTACTTCTTCTCCTAATATCAATTACAGTTCAGGGGTATATGATTCTTTTATTGAAGTGGAATTGACCTGTAAAAATGAGAACGCAAACATATACTATACAACTGATGGAACGGCACCAACAGAAAATTCAACTGTATATAATGGAACACCTGTTCGAATAGAAAAAGATACCATTTTAGCAGTTTCTGCCTGTGTTGAAAACAGAAGAATGAGTAAAGTTGTTACCCGAGAATACAGAATAATAAATGCTTTAGATGAAAGCTTTTTAGAAATTGACAGCGATGGATATATTTTATCATGTTCGTCAACAGAGAATGAAATAATTATTCCCGAGTCGGTTAATGGATTAACCGTAAAAGGCATAAGAGAAAAAGCTTTTTATTCAAGCAATTATTCTTATATCAAGCTTCCCAATACCGTTACCGATATTGAAAGATATTCATTCTCAAAGAGCATAAGCTTAAAAGAATTTGTTGCAAATGGTGTTACAGAAATAAACGAATATGCATTTGCTGAATGTAGTGCTTTGCGAAAAATGTCATTTGATTCGGTTGAATCGGTCGGTATATATGCTTTTTATAGAAGCGGAACTCAATCCAACTCTGTTGTATATTCTGTTGAACTGCCGAACTTGAAAATTTTAGACGAATATGCTTTCAGTGAATCAAAAATAATAAATGTTGATATGCCTTCGTTGACAGATTTAGGCTATTCAGCGTTTTATAAATGTACTTCTTTAAAAAATGTTTGGTGCAACATGCTTTCTTATATTCCGGAAAGTGCTTTCCGAGGTTGTTCTCTTTTGACGAATATAAGTTTTCCGAATGTAATAGAAATAGCCGCTTTTTCGTTTCTGAATTGCGAAAAGCTTGAAGTTGTTGAACTACCTCAATGTGTCAAAATTGGTGAAAGTGCATTTTATAATTGCCGGCATTTAATGGATGTTTATATGTCGAAACTAACAACAATGTATGCAGATTCGTTTGATGGATGCAATTGGTTATGGGAGTTGGAGTTGCCGTCACTTGAAAAAATCGAGGTTGGTGAATATTACGGGAGTATACCATATTTAAAACAATTTTCTGCACCGAAACTAACTAATATTCCAGATTACTATTTCAACTGCATTTCTGTGGAGAATGTTTTTGTCCCGTCTGTAAAAACTGTTGGTGAATACGCATTCTCAGGAATTAACACTTTAAAATATCTTGATGTATCATCTTTGGAATCAATTGATACCGAATATGTTTTTTACGAAACAAGCGGAATAGATTTTGTTGATGCTCATAATTTGAAATCAGCTAAAAGTTTACCGGATAATTCTTCAATCCTTGTTTCAAGTAAATTATCACATATTGAATCTTTTCCTGAACATTTAACAATTTACGGAATAAAGGGGTCGTATGCAGAAAGTTTTGCGAACGATAACAACTATACTTTTATTCCGATTCCGTATATTGATAACGATGCTATACCCGAGGAGATTTCAATATCCGAAACTGTAGGAATCAATGCAGTAGGATTTGATTTAACATATCAATGGTATCAGTCGACTGATGATTCGACAGAAAACGGAGTTGCAATTGACGGAGCAACTAAAAAAATGCTTGATATTTCCAATGTGTATTACGCTCCGTATTATTACTGTGTTGTTACTTGTATTGAGAATGATAAGATGTATAGTTCTAAAACAAAACCAATCAAAAATTCGGATTATGCTTTGGCGGACTTTAAAAATGTTGACGATGCATTGAGCGAGATTCCCAATGACTTGTCGGTATATACGCAAGAAAGTGTTGAGGTTCTGAATAAAGCTATAGCACAAATCAACAGAAATACAGCTAATAACAATCAGGAACAAGTCGACAAATGGGCAGAGGAAATACGAGAGGCAATAAAGCGGCTGGTTTTAAAGAGAGCCGACTATTCTGCAATTGAAACAGCAAAAGCTAAAGCCGAAGGAATAGACAGAAATCTCTATACCCCTGAAAGCCTTGCAAAACTCGATGAAGCACTTGCGGCGATCGACTATGATTTGACAATTGATAAGCAGTCACAGGTTGAAGAAGTTGCAAATGCAATTGAGAGAGCGGTATCCGAGTTGGAATACAAAGAGGCAGACTATTCTTCGGTTGAGTCAGCAAAAGCTAAAGCCGAAGGAATAGACAGAAATCTCTATACCCCTGAAAGCCTTGCGAAACTCGATGAATCACTTTTAAAGATAGATTATAGTCTGACAATTGATAAGCAGACGCAGGTTGAAGAAATTGCAAATGCAATCGAAAAGGCTATACTCGAGTTGGAGTATAAAGTCGCAGATTATTCTCAACTTGATAAAGCTCTTGAAAGTATTCCCGATGATTTGTCAATATACACAGATGAAAGTTTAGCGGAGCTGAATGTTATTTTGGATTCAATTGACAAAAACCTTGATATAACAAATCAAAGTCAAATTGATGAATGGGCAAAACAAGTTGAAACAGCGGTCAAGAATTTGAAAATCAAACCTGCTGATTATACTGCTCTTGATGAAGTCATTTCAAAAATTCCGGACAATCTTTCACTTTACACAGATGAATCTGTTGCAGAACTTGAGAAAGTATTGAATAGTATTGACCGTGAACTTGACATCACTCAACAGGAACAGGTTGATAATTATGTGACTGCGGTTGAACAGGCAATCGAAAATCTTACTTATAAACCGGCAGATTATTCACTTGTGTTTGATGCTATCGCAACAATTCCCGAAGATTTATCAATATATACTCCCGAAAGTGTTGATGCTTTGGAAAGCATTATTGATGGCATTGATTACAGTCTTGATATCACACAGCAGGACAAAGTCGATGAGTATGCAGAACAAATAAAACAAGCTGTTGAAGAACTTGAAGAAGAATGTTGGCTTGTAAGATTGTTCAGAATAATCGTATCATTTTTCAAAGACATCTTTTTGTGTCTTGAAAACTGCATTTTTAATGTTTTTGATTGCTAAATTTAAAAGCGCCGCACAAACCGAATTTGTGCGGTGCAAAACTAAAATTATATTAGAAGGTAAAATCTAATGAATAAACTTAAGATTCTTTTTCTTGTTATACTAATTGCTTTCTCTTTTTCTTCTTGCAAATCAGTTGGAAATAATGTTGTTGAACAAGAAAAAACAACTAACACTGATAGTGATATATTAGCAGGGCAAGTCACACCAAACTATCAGATAATCGGCGAAAACAAAATTGCTCTTTCTTCATTCAATTTTGAATTACCTAATGATTTATCTTTGCTTTCAAACACGGTTAATCCTATTGCAGAAAATAGTGACGGAACATTCCAGCTAATGATTGAAGATAAAACTGAGTCTATTGCTGATTATAAAGAATATATCAATAGTACATATTCAAAATATAAAGCAATAGGAATGGAAATGTCCGAAATTGAATTTATATCTCCTAATGGTTTGTCTATAACCAGATTCTCTCTCAATACTACAGATGAAGAAAATAAAAATGTGACAATGATTTTTTATTTTATCGAACAGGATGATTGGAAGATAGATGCTGTTGTTATGTTGAAAGGTAACGATGTGGTAGACTATTCTGAAGTTGACAATTATATTGCAA
>JAZNFD010000116.1:0-2347 GCA_045588975.1 Acutalibacteraceae bacterium
GATTCAACAACATCAAAAACAAGACCGTTGTCCTCGCACTGCTTCGCCATTTTTGCGATGCTTTCTTCGGGCCATACCTCACCGGGTTTAACGTCGTAAACTGCGCTGACTATGCTTTTCATATTGGGAATCTGACGGATATATTCAAGTGAAACAGGGTCCGATTCGCCGTACCAGCGGAATGACATCTTCATAATTTCATCCTCCTGAATAAAAATTCAAAATTATACATTTTAATTATATCACGAGTTTTTTTCAATAGCAATGAATAATTGTTGAATTAGTCTTAAAATTTTGATATTGACAGCGAGAAACAAAAAAGACGGTTGAGTTTTACACCCAACCGTCCTTTGACTTTTATATCATCTTGCAAACATCAATCCAGCATTTGAATTCCGATGTTTTTTCAAGCTCTCCGATATTCAGCTTTACCGCACTGTTTGAGCTTCCGCAGGCAGGATAGACAATCTCAAATCTTTTCAGCGATTCGTCGAGATAAACGTCAACGCCTTCATTGATTCCGAAAGGGCATACTCCGCCGACTGCGTGACCGATCAATTCCTCAACGCTTTCAAACGGAAGCATCTTTGCTTTAGCGTGAAAATACGCCTTGTATTTTGCATTATCTATCTTGCAGTCACCCGCAACAACAATCAGAATCGGCTTTTCATCAACAAGAAACGACAGCGTTTTTGCAATTTCACCCTCACTGCTGCCGACCGCCTTTGCCGCTTCGCCGACGGTCGCCGATGAAACATCAAACTCCATAACTCTGCAGTCCATTCCGTATTTCGCAAGATGCTCTTTTGCCCTATCGAATGCCATAGCAAACCTCCGCTGCGTTACTTTTCACAAAAAATATAATTTCATGGATTTTTTTCACACTCTGTGCTATAATTAATTATCAGTTACAATCTCATATTTCCAATCAATTATTCCGCCGAATTCCTTGACGTTGGAATATCCGAGTTTTACCAATGCTTCAGCGGCAAGCTTGCTTCTTCTGCCGCTTCGGCAATAAACCAGAATCAGACGGTCTTTGTCGGCAATCACCGATTCGGCTTTTGCCTCGATTTCATAATCGGGAATAAGAATTGCGTTTTCAATGTGTCCGCTTGCAAATTCCTCTTCGGTGCGCACGTCAAGAATTACGCAATCGGGATTTTCATCCATCAGCGTTTTTGCTTCCGAAGGCGTTATCTGTTCATATGTCAGCGGAACATCCGCTTTTTTGCATCCGACAACAAGCAAAAGAATCACCGCCGATAAAGCCAAAATAATCAATATATTTTTCATCGTCAGATCATTCCGAGAATGGCGTCTTTTGTGCAGTATCCGACCTTGACAGCCGATGCCTCTCCGTTTTTAAACACCATAATTGTCGGTATGCTTGAAATTCCGAAAGCACCTGCAAGCTCGGGTGATTCATCAACATTCACCTTACCAACGGTGATTTCGCTGTGTTCCGATGCAATTTCATGAATTGTGGGAGCAAGCATTTTGCAGGGTCCGCACCAATCCGCATAGAAATCAACGAGTACCGTTCCGCTGTTCTCAAGCACTTTCTCCTGAAAATTCGCCGAATTTAAATTTATAATTGACATTTCAATCCTTCTTTCGTGTTTTATTGTGATTTATATTATACGCAAATTTATCAATTTTTTCAATGTTTTTTTGAAAGGACTTTAAATTATGGATTTCACAGTATCCGGCGGCAACAAAAACGCCGCAATCACCATCACCCAAAAGGAAATCGGAGATATCCTTTATCTGACCGTCGACATGACTCTGCCCACTCCCGAAATTCCCGAACCGTTTTTCATCCGCTGGAACTTCAGTGCAAGCGACTGTGTTTCAACCTGGAACCCCTCTCTGCTCGACATCCACGGTCTTGCCTATGAATGGAGCAACCTCACCATACAGTCGCGCCTCGCTTCGTGGATGCCCGTCCAATCACTAATTTCAAAGGACGGCATCAACAAGCTCTGCATCGCCGTTTCCGACGTTGATACTCCCATAAGCATCCGTACGGGACTTTGCGAAGAAGATGCAACCCTCGCCTGTGAAATCGAATTTTTCACAAAGCCCACTTCACCGACAGATAATTACACCGTAACGGTGCGCCTCGATATGCGCCGCATCCCGTATTATGACAGCATATATGACACAACCGAATGGTGGGAAACCGAATGCGGATACGAGTCCGCTTATGTACCCGAAAGCGCAAAAATGCCTATGGATTCGCTTTGGTACAGCTTTCATCAGATGCTTGACAGAGAAGAAATTCTCAAGGAATGCAGAGCTTCACACGAAATCGGTCTTGAAAGCGTTATCATAGACGACGGAT